>NZ_JASGSR010000189.1:0-10865 GCF_040446015.1 Bradyrhizobium sp. INPA03-11B | reverse complement strand
GCCCACGACAATTCCGCTTCGAGACCCGCCGCCTTCTGTGGAGACCTCGACGAGCTTTAGTTTCGACCATACAAGAAATGCAGACTCGCCAATCCCCGGACGCCCACCCCCCACTTTTCCGCTGTGCATCAAGAAGGTGTCGCCAGTTTCGTCGTCCTCGGCGAAAAATCCGGCAACTTGGGCGGTATTGTCGTCGAGGGGTATATTGATCTCTACCGTGATTGATTGCGCGTGATTATCCGGTTGATACACGCCAAATGGCGTCCAATAACGTGGAATGGCATTTTTTGACGCGCCGCCGAATGCAGCCCATAGCTCACCTGGGCCGACCGAGTAGAGTTGTATATCAACATTTCCACCAGGAAAGCCGACGTTGTGAACTCCTTGTCTCTTTAAGACCTTCTTCAAATTTCGTTCTAAAGTTGCCTGAGTTGCTTTCTTTTTGTTCGCTTCCTCAACCAAAGACAGCATGTCGTGAACTCTCCAATATTAGTAGATGATCCTGTGATTTTCGCTTACGCGCTTCGTTGAATAGCAATTCTTTGACCAGGCCGGATCGATCCGGTGCACAAGCGAACGCACTTCGCTATGAAGCATGGCGTCGAGAGCTCGGAGTAAGTCCCAGCAAAACTGCAAGTATGAGAGTTTCCATTGTTGATTCTCAAGCGCTACGGTGAGGACCCGCAAGACGCCATTCGCGATTGCATTCAAATATGCTTGCCTCGTTGAGGAATAAGCTGGCAACTTCTTTGCACTGAAATCCAATTTGGCCTGCATTGCAGACCCGATAGGTGGCACGGGTTCGCCCTTCGAAAGACGGCATTATTTCGCAACTTTTGCGCGAGGGCAAGGCAGGGCGACAGTTAGTAGGTTCGTCGCCGTAGAAGTACGGATCATATTTTGATAGGCGGCCGTGCGACGCTCGGGCTTTGCGACGTGTCTTTGTCGCCCCCTCTGAAGGAGCGCTAACGAGTGGCTAGTTTCTTTCGATGGGACTCGATCATCTCCGTAGTAACGTCGCGCGGATAGCAAAGCGGAGCCGCACCGCCAGGCCGAGAATAGGCGCTCCTTGCACCGCAGCTTCTGCCGTTCCGCATTACGTCGTCGGGGCACGCACAAGGCTTACCTGTAGCGTGATACTGATCCCTGCTCGCCTTGATCAAGATCGCGGCGATCGCGGCGGCGGTCAGCGCCGCTTCAATCTTGCGCTTGGGCTCGGGCGGTGACGGAGCCTCATCAGGCGAATTGACTCTGGTAACCGGCCCAACTTCGGGGGCGCCAACAGGTTGAGCGGCTGTAGCTGTCTTTGGCTGCGCAACAACGACAGGTCCGTCCGCCAAAGCGATCGGCTTCGCTGGCGCGGCTCGCTGCCACGAGGTGTCTGGCGAAGGCGCGTTTTTCGCTGGCGCGCCCTGACGACCAACTGAATACGCTCCCACAGCCGTAACGGCCAAGAGCAAAATGACCACACTGTCCCGCATGATCGAAATTTAAGCGCAGTTAGAAATGCCGCGCAAGCTATGGTTGAGCGCCGACCAGCTTTACCTATCGTAGCTCTTTCCGCCAGTACTAATGCCGTATAGCACTTGTGAATACGGTAGACGTAGCAGGATAGTTGACTCCTTGGCAACTCCGCCCATGACTGCTCCTCGACATAGGAGGCTCACACCGCCGAGTTTCCGTTCGCAAACTGCGTCAGCGCTATCGACGAAGTTCAAGTTTGTAAGTCGAGTGATGACGATAGTCCGGCCTTTAGGAATAGCCCCGATCGGCTGAATAACAAAAATCGTGACAAACTGCGCTGCAACAACAAATGACGCGATGAGCGCGCCAGCGCTCAACCAGTATTTCATAAAACGTTTCCTCGCTTACATTGACCATCGCACCACGTTGCGATCGCTACGCTTTAAGCGCCTGCCGGCCCTTGAGCGATATCGATGACGTGCCGGTCGGCCCCGACGGTGATGACAATCGTATACGTCTTCGCCCCACCACCCTGGTCAGTCGGTGGCGCAAGATGTAGTTGACCGCCGTACCACTCGCCTGACATGAGCGTATTGTCCTTGATCACCGATTGCTCAAGCGCCGCCATGTTACGTTGACCCGCCTCTACCGTCGCAGCAACCATCGCTTCATTTTTCGCAGTGGCATTGCCTTGGGCGATCGCGGCGGCTGTCGGGCTGTAGAACGTGCCAGTGCGACCGCGTGGGGTTGTGTAGCTGCCATAACCTGCTTGCGAAGCGCTGTAGGCGTTGCCCGCTGCCGCTAGACCCGTAATGAGCGCCCTTGCCACGTGGCGGCTCTTCTCTTCCTGCACAAGCATTTCATACGTCACGACCTGCATCGAATGGTCGGTTCCACCGACGTGCTGTATGGCTTCGACTTGGGATACCCGGAAATCTACGGGGGTTTTGCCGAGGTTGTTAATACCTACAACGAATACCGGGCGGCCATTGGCTTGAAACTGCCGAGAAGCGGGACGCACCAGGACGAGCGAGTTTTTCTGACGCGAGACAAGTGCTGGCTGCCCATCCCGCATGAGCGCCTGCTGCTGCGGATTGGATGTTTTAAACTGAACTGTCTCGCCGTTCGTTACACAACCGCCCAACGTGGCGCAAAGCACCACGACGCCCAAACCACGCATCATAATTTCCCCAAGCCCAATGCGGGATAGAACCGCAACCAAGGCGTGATAACAATAACGCAGGTCAACTTGCAGCATAGACCTTAGTTGTGTGTATGCGAATAAGCCGAGTCTTGTAGTTGCACCGACTGTTTGATCATGAATGGTCGTCGCCAAGATGGTCAGCGGTTGAGGAGGAATCCTGAAGACGTCGCATCGCTGTCGTACGTCGACACGCGAAACACCTCGGATTGCGTCCGGCGTTCGCGGCACGCCCTGAACGGATTCGTCATGGTCATCGTGGACATACGTCTCTGCCCGGCTGCCTCTTCGTATCGATCTGCGATCGATCCCATGTTCATCGATTGCCGATGACGTCCGATGGGCTCGCCGGCCGTCCGGGAGAGAGGCGCAGGATCGGCCCGCCCGATCGAGGACCTAATATTTGGGAACCCGATGCGTGCGACAGTCAAAAGGGCCATCAGGGCCAGAGCCCTTGATATTGGCGTTATAGTATTGCCGCCATCGACGGCGGCGCCAAAAAGGCCTCGAAGACCGCAGCAGGCATCTCGCAATAGGGGTAGTAGACCGATCTGAGTTGCACGAGCATAAGCTGTTTGGATTTGTCATAGCACGCTCGGTTGATGAAGCTGCTCCGCGAGACATCGGTGCAGGCGAAGGGCGCAAGATCCATCTTGCCGTAATACTTCACGTCGATGGTCTCCGCCGCCACCCAAGTGGTGCCAGCGAGAGGAGCTGTGATGAGGACGGCAACCGGTACATGTAGCTTGTCTCCCTGTGCCAAACCCGCTGTATTCGACTTCAGGGACGTTTTTCGGTTTTTGAAGCGCGATCTTCAGCGGCGATTGCTTCCTTCTCGCACATGTAGGCGCCGCGCTTCGTGGTGCCGTAGCTCTTCGTTCCCGCGAAGTGATAGATCTTCGACGGCAGGTTGACCCACACGACGGTGTCGGTTGGGCAGCGTGCTTTTGCGGATGCCTCGTCAGCAAATTGTCCTGTCTCCAGCGTTACGTTGTCTCTGGGAACGGACGGTTGCTGCGCCGAGGGAGGCACGGGTGCCGCAGTCGTGGTGGGGGCCGGCTTTTGCGGCGCAGGGGCTGGCGCAGCTTGCGTCGCGGTTGGTGCGGGCCGACTCGGCGGGGGCGCAGCAGGGGCTGGCTTGGGTTCGGGAGCGGTCGCACTTGGCATGACGCCGCCGACCCTGCACTGCTCGACATAGGCCTTTTCGGTGACACCACGGGCTTGCATGCCCGCCTTGTCGGCCCGCCATTCGGCGATGCACTCCTTGGCGGTCTTCTGGGAAGACGAGGTACTGGTCGACGGTGACGGCGGTACAGCAGGCGGAGGCGTTGCAGCGTTTGGCCTCGGCGGAGGGACGGAAGCCGCTGGCGCCGCACCTGTCCTGCATTGTTCAACGTACGCTTTTTCGGTCACACCGCGGGCTTGCATGCCGGCCTTATCCGCGCGCCACTCGGCGGTGCACTCTTTGGCGGTTTTCGATCCGGTTGCTGTCGCTGACCTGGGCGCCGGCGGCGGCGCCGTCTCGGCCGGTTTCGGCGCCGGCGCGGCGGCGGTTGGCTCCCCCCCGCCCCTGCATTGTTCAACGTACGCTTTTTCGGTTACGCCCCGGGCTTGCATCCCGGCCTTGTCCGCCCGCCACTCCGCCGTGCACTCCTTCGCCGTCTTGGCGAGGGCTGGAGCCGCCGAGATGCTGCATACAACTGCAGCAGCGATAAGGAGACCATTATCAATCTTCATATTCGTTCTCCTGATTTCCGTGGCCTGCTAATTCGCCAACCGGCTCAATTCTTCTCGGTCGAACGTGACCGCGCGCACGCCGCGACTGAACCGCGGACGTCCGGTCGTAAAAAAGCCGCTGCAGGTGTTCTTTGCGTCGCACCGATCGCATTCCTCCACGAAGCCGTTTTTCCAGTCCGAGATCGACTGGAGAGCGTGTGGCCATACAGATTTTGGAAGGACACACTTCGGAAGGTTATAGACCGACACGTTGACACCAGCGGCACTCAAGTGATCGACGGCCCTCGCGAGCCCGTCGCCATAATCGACCGGATCCATCCAGAGCGTGGCATCGTTTGCAATGGCAAAGCCCGTGTTTTCGAGCCCCATCAAAGCGACGTGGTCGACGAACGGCAGATTGCGGGCAAGCCATCGGCCCGTATCCTCGATGATCGGCGCGGTCAACGCGTGCAGGACGACGCGGATCTCGACGCGTTGTCCGCGGTCCTTGAGCTTCAAGATGCCCAGAATTGTTTCGTCGAACGCACCCTTCGCCTGCACGACGTGATCATGGACATGATCGACTGAGGCATAGACCGGAATGGCCGCCATCAGGTTCGGGTGGCCGATATCTTTCCAAGCATCGACAATCTGGGAGTCGGCGAACGCCCGACCGTTGGTCAGCACCTGGATAGCGGTCGCCGGCAGCCGGTCGCGGCACTCCTTCAGGACGGCGATGAAATCTTGCCAATCCGACAAGGTCTCTCCGCCGGTGAACGTTAGCGCGCGGGTCGCCCGATCAATGAGGGGCAGGCTTTCTTTGATTTCGCTGAGTATCCACCGGTCATCGACATCCTTCGGTGGTTGCGAGCACATCAGGCAGTAATTGTTGCACCGCTCTGTGACCAGAAACGAGTTGTGCGCCGAATTCCGGCGATACAGCGTACGGAATTTCCTCGACGCATGATCGAAGCCGACGATGTCGCCGTCGGCCAGGTACCCGTATTTCAGGGGCACCACGACCAGCCGTCCTTGGAACGAGCTGGGTAAATCGATCGCACCTTCGGAGACGACAAGGATGGACGACCAGTCGGCTTCTATCGCGCGCCGGACTTCATCTGGCGTTCTGGCGAGCGCGAAATCCGCCACGTGACGTTCGGCGCCACTCTCGATCGACCGAAGCCTGACGATCGAGCGGGCTCTATCCGAAGAGAACCCAACGCTCTGGGAGACTGTGCCATAGAGAGGAAGGGTCATGCGGCAGCCCAACGTCGCAAGATGGCAGCATCTTCCGGAGAGTTCTCCAGAATATCCAGCAGCAGGCCCATGATGCCCTTTTGACGAGCGCAGAACGCCGACAGAGGCTTGATTCCCAAGGCATCCCCCTGCGTGGCGTGATGATATACAGGGTCCGCGCCGCAGTGGCTCTCATACACGCAGGTCGAGCATTCGGGCGCGCACTGCGTGAGCGATGACGAAATCGCGCCGATCAGTTTATCCGACAGGATGAGGGAATTGTAACTGTCGTGCTCGACGTGACCGAGCCGGAATGCGTCGTCACCGGTCTCAGCCAGCATCCGGCCTTCATCCGAAGCGAAAACACTGCCGTCATAGTTGTAGACCAGCGCGCCAAGACCTGCACCGGCTGGGCTACGCAAATCAACGTAGCCGATGGGGCGGTCCGAGAGCATCCGTGTGAGAAGCAGCGCCGCATAAAACTCCCGGAACGGGGTGCCCTGTCGGTTGATCTCCAGGACCCGACGTAACCCACGCTCGTAGAACGCAAGCCACTTCTGCGCGTCGTACTTGCCGAACTGCTTCGTTTTGATCGCAAACCCGAACGGCGAAAGCGGACGCAGGAAAATGCCATCCAACCCCAATTGGAGATATTCGTCGATGATATCATCGACACGGTCGAGACTCGCTTCGGTGGTGGTCATCAAGGCCCCGACCGCGTCGGAGCCTAAGATTTCTCTGGCTCGCCGGATTCCAGCAACGGCCAGTTCATGGCTGTTTGCACCGGGGCGTGGGCGGTTCTTGTTGTGCAGGTCGGCGGGACCGTCGAGGGACGTCGACAGCAGCACGTTGTTCGCCTTGCAAAAATCGAGAACGGCATCGTCCAACAAGGCTAGGTTTGACGCGATGATGAACTCGAGCTTTTTGCCGGACCGAGCCTTCGCAGCGGCAACAATCTTCCTGATCAGCGGAAAATTGAGAAGCGGCTCCCCGCCCTGAAACTCAATCTTGATCCGTGCCGCTGGGCTGGCGAACGCTATGTCGAGCGCACGCATCGCGGTCTCTTCGCTCATATCGAAGCGTGAGCGGTCGGTGCTTTGACGGGAAACTTGGCAATAGGGGCAAGAATGCTCGCAACGTAGCGTTACGACAAAAATATGCAGCGGAGTCACCTGCTGTAGGAACGACATGCGGCTTCTCAGTCGAGCCGCCAAGAGCTGCCGTTGCGCCTTCTGGTTCGCCCCCGTGGCCAGATGAGCCGCATAGGCCTTTTCGTACAGGCCATCGCCGGGTCGAACCTGAAGGCCGACCAGCCTGTGCAGTTCATCTTCGGTCAGTCGGATAAAATCGCCAACCATATTGGCGACCAGATACCGGTTTGCTCCGGTGCGCTCAAAATTGAACGGCAACAACGAAAGATCTTCGGTTGCCGCGCTGAAGCTTTCAGGAGGTAAAAACCGCGCCATGGTGCTCGCAGGACTTTATCCGTCATCATTTTGGTTAGCGGCCAGCGCCCCGAAGGCAAGTGCAAGGATGACGTTCCGAATGCCCTCTGTTTTTTCGGCGACGCGAGCCCGCACGTTTTCGTCCGCGACAAGATTCAGAAACCGCTCTTTCAGTTCGTCCGAGCTGAGCACGGCTCCCTTTTGTGGAATGGAAGAAACCAGACGGCAAACATAACGGTCGTCCGCTCGTTCAATCTGGTAGGTTGCCGTTCCGATCAGGCGATAGGCTGCCGCGTCCAAAGCACTAAGGCTTTGGACGCTTGCATCAAAATTGACAGCTACTTCGACCGGGGACGCCGCAGAAGGCTTAGCGACTCGAGGCATGGGACGCATGAGAAGCATGCGACGCGTGGGAGGCATGCTGGGCGACGATGGTGCCATCCGCCTCCTTCATCATGACAAACCCAAGAAGGTCTTCACCCACCTGGTAGTGGGCATTTGGCTGAAGGTTGGTGGCGATGTTTTCGGTCGCGACCGCCTTTGCGTCCCTGGCAGGTACTGCCTTGGCCTCGGCGCCCTGAACCGACATTCCGGTTAGTGATGCGAGCGCAGCACCAAGCGACAGCACGACCTTTGATGTCTCAGTCATATAGCCCACCCATAATTTGCTCAATCAATACCCTCTCCTACAACTTCCGAGAGAGGGATGTCCATAGTTCTATTGGTCGAAAGTGCGTCCGGTCCGGACTAACCGTTTGAAGCCGCCGTGCGACCTTTCGCGATTCGCGCCGAACGGCCGGATACTGCTGAGCGCTCCTCAGATTTCTCCTCAGAAGAGCGCTTACATTGCAAAGGTCCTACTGCTCGTCGTTTCAACGAGAAGAGCTCGATCGTTCAACTTGTCTCGCGTCCGTGAAGCTCATTAGAGGGCATCCCAACAGCGTAGTTCAGTAACGCAATAAGTCTGTACGTATCGTACGGAATGCACGATTAGTTCCGCCCTTATAGCCTATGCGTGACCGACCCCGCTCGCGAAGTCGCGGTTGTCATGAGCCGTATGATGGCGACGCCATCGGATCATCGCTCGCATCAAAACGATAGAGTCATCGCATTCCACGACCGAGCGTGTGTTTGGACGCGATGTCGCACGGGGAACATCATTGTGATTCGCACCAGACTCGAATCGTGTTAAATCATACCGGTCCGATATGATCGAACCAGCCAAAGTCCAGACGCGTAACGCCGACGGCATCACGGCGCCGCTACGGCACGCGACCTTCCGGCGCATTTGGCTTGCGAGCCTCCTCTCCAACCTCGGCATCTTGATTCAAGGTGTCGGTGCGGCCTGGGCGATGACGCAGATGACGTCCTCGGCCGACAAGGTCGCGTTGGTGCAGACCGCGCTGCTGTTGCCGGTGATGTTGATTTCTATCCCAGCCGGCGCAATCGCTGATATGTACGACCGACGTATTGTGGCGTTGGTTGCGCTTGGCATCGCGTTCGCCGGCGCGACCGCCCTGACGGTCGTCGCCTGGTTGAGCCTGGTCACACCGAACCTCTTGCTTGTGCTCTGCTTCGTCGTTGGCGGGGGCATGGCGCTGATGGGACCGTCTTGGCAATCGTCGGTCAGCGAACAAGTGCAGTCGGAAGCGCAGTTGCCTGCGGCCATCGCGTTGAACGGCATCAGCTACAATATCGCGCGCAGCGTGGGTCCGGCGATCGGCGGGATGGTGGTGGCGACCGCGGGCGCAGTGATTGCATTTGCACTCAACTCGCTCCTCTATCTGCCGTTGATGGCCGCCTTATTCCTATGGGAGCGCATCAGTGCGCCCTCGCGGCTCCCGCGTGAGGGATTGAGCCGCGCCATGGTGTCTGGTATGCGCTACATCAGCAATTCACCGTCGATCAAGATCGTGCTGGCCCGCACTCTGGTGACCGGCATCGTCGGCGGCGCGATCACTGCGCTGATGCCGCTCGTCGCGCGCGACCTTTTGCATGGCGACGCCCAGACCTACGGTATCATGCTCGGCGCCTTTGGCCTGGGTGCGGTAATAGGCGCGCTGAACATCACCGAAGTGCGCAAGCGGATGAGCGGCGAGGCCGCGATCCGCGCCTGCGCGTTGTCCATGGGCGCTGCGATCGCCGCAGTCGCACTCAGCCGCGAACCGGTGTTGACCGCGGCAGCGCTGGTCCTGGCGGGGGCCGTGTGGATGATGGCGTGGGCGGTGTTCAACATTGGCGTGCAGTTGTCGGCGCCGCGCTGGGTGGCCGGACGCTCGCTTGCAGCCTATCAGGCGGCGAGCTCCGGCGGGATCGCCGTCGGCAGCTGGGGTTGGGGCCATCTGACCGACGCGGCCGGAGTTGAAGCCGCGCTGTTGGTGTCGGCCGCCCTGATGTTCGCCTCACCACTCATCGGTCTTTGGCTGCCCATGCCCCGCGTCGTCGCGCGGGGTGAGGAGGCCGCGCTGCTCGCCGATCCTGAGGTACGGCTCGACTTGAGCGGACGGAGCGGGCCACTCGTCGTCGAGATCGAATACCGAGTTGCACAAGAGAATGCGCGGGCGTTTCATGGTGTCATGCAAGACGTGCAATTATCCCGCCAGCGCAACGGCGCCTATGGCTGGTCGATCGCGCGCGACATTGCCAATCTCGAATTGTGGACCGAGCGCTACCACTGTCCAACCTGGTTCGACTACTTGCGCTGGCGCAACCGCTCGACCCAGTCGGAGCGTGCACTGGAGCAGCGAGCAATTAGCTTCCACATCGGCTCCACGCCGGTACGCGTCCGCCGCATGCTGGAGAGGCCGTTCGGCTCAGTACGCTGGAAAGACGACACGCCGGACCACACGACCGCCGAAACGCCGCCGGAAATCCCAAGCGGCAAGGGCCGTACGCACTTGACCTTATCGGCTGACGAGGTGCCCCAGTGTGCCGAGAGGCACCGGAAAGCTGCAAGCGGCTCGCAATAACACAAGCCCGCGTTACCAGCGGGTTCGGCGCCGATCGGCGCGTCGCGCGACAGTTGATCCAACACCGATCGCAACCGCTGCTGCAATCACTTCAAACGCCCGGGCGCCAGGAGATTTCTGGAGAATCTTCAAACCGCGATTCGTTTCTTCATCACGCCGCACTTCGACGAAGTACGCTCTAATGATGCAGGTAAAATGCACTGTCTCAATGAAAGAGCAGGAATAATGCAATCAGGATCGATTAATGATTTAAGCGCAAGGCAGCGAACCGCCGCTCTCTCTTCCCGGCTCCAATCGAGGGTGTTTCATGCGCAATCATGACCTTGTCTCCGGTAGCCTCCTCGCACTGACAGCGACCAGCCTTGCGCTACTCTGCTCGAGCCTGCTCGTCTTTGCGTTCATTTAGAGCGAGCGTGCAGGTCGCGCCTTTTGATGAAGGCTGCCAGCATCGTCAAGCATCATTGAGAAGGTCCACGAGCTCTAAATGCGACAAGGGCTTTCGGCTGAAACCGAGAACATTGCGCTGCAGGGACCGCCCGCGGTCAGAACGCGAACACAGCTCCGACGGCTCTACATATCTTGCGGGCTGGATGAGGGATGCGGGTTACGCTTGAGATAATCTCGGGCGGCCTGAGCATTGCCTCACCTTCCGAGTCGGCCGGCGATTTGACTCTGGGGTGGCAGCGCAAGGCTGGAAGCTTTCAAATGTCATGAAGGCTAGTCGCGGCTACCACTTGCTGAACAGCACTTTGTACTTTCGCATTCGTGAGCACAGCAACAAGGTCGGAGCGTCCTTCCTCCTCGGAGAAGTTTTCACACTGCTCTGTCCAGGAC
>NZ_JASGSR010000188.1:0-10886 GCF_040446015.1 Bradyrhizobium sp. INPA03-11B | reverse complement strand
GCCCTCCCCCGCAAGCGGGAGAGGGAACGCAGTTCCGATGCCGCCCGATCTCCACACTCGCTAGTGTTCGAGGAATTTTCCTGACGCGATCCGCGGCAGCTCGGTGACCGGCCAGTTGTAGAGATAGGTCCATGCCTCGCTCACGCTGCCGTTGGCGAGCGTGACGTTGAGCATCTCACGCACATATTCGGTCGGCTGTGGGAAGCCCTCGCCACAGGCCTCATACATGTCGAATTCGCGCAGCATGGCCTCGCGCTCGCGCAGGCGGAACAGCTCACCATGCACGATGTCGGCGGGATCGCTCGATACGACGAGGCCCGGATAATGCTTCACGAGGTAGAGCCGGCCGCGGCACTGCGCTGATCCTAAGAATTCGGCATTGCCCGCGAGCAGCTTCGCCATCGGGTGGTCGAAACCGCGCATCAGCGTGCCGTAGACGAAGAGGAGATCGGAGGTCATGGCTGCTCGGTCATTCCGGGGCGCGTCGCAGACGCGAACCCGGAATCTCGAGATTCCGGGTTCGATGCTACGCATCGCCCCGGAATGACAGAAAAACCCAACGGACGCTAGGCCGCCACCTCATCCGTCACCACGACGAACTTCGTCAGCGTCATCCGGCCAAAACTCGTGGTGAGCGCGACGTCGGCGGCGTCGCGGCCGGTCGCCATCAGGATGCGACCGATCCGCGGCGTGTTGTGGCGGGCATCGAAGGTGTACCACTGGCCGGACAGATAGACCTCGAACCAGCCGGAAAAGTCCATCGGCGCAGGATCCGGCGGCACGCCGATGTCGCCGAGATAGCCGGTGCAGTAGCGCGCCGGAATGCCCATGCAGCGGCAGAAGGTGAGCGCCAGATGCGCGAAGTCGCGGCAGACGCCGGTGCGGCTCTCATAGACGTCGTGCGCCGACTTCATGTGATGGGCGTGCTGGTAGCCGAACGTCACGTGGTGGTGCACGAAGTCAGTGATCGCCTGCACCCGCGCCCAGCCCGGCTGTGTGCCGGCGAACAGCGACCAGGCGATGTCGGTCAGCTTGTCGGTCTCGCAATAGCGGCTCGGCATCAGATAGAGCAGCAAGTCGTCGGGCAATTGCTCGACCGGCAGCTGCTGCGCCGCCGGATTGACGATGTCGGGCAATCCGGAATCGCGCACCAGCGCGCTGCCACGGAAGGTGACGCCACCGCGAGGGGCAACAAGGCGCCCGCAGACATTGCCAAAGCCGTCGCGATAGAGACCGACCGGCACATCCGGCTCGGTCGCAATGCGCTCGGTGCCGACGATGTCGGCGTAACGCGACGGATGGATCGACAACATGATCACCATCGGGGTCGGCTGCGGCGCCGTGTAGGTGATCTCGAAGCCGACCCTGATCTGCATCGTCAGGCCGTCTCCCGCTCCGCCATGCTCTCGCCGACCGAGACGACCTTGATGTCGACGTCCATCGCGAGATAAGCATCCGCGGCGCCGAGATAGACGCCATGCAGCGGGATCGCCTGCCGTGGATCGCGCGCCACCGCGACGCGGATCAGATCGCGCGTGCCGACGATGCCGTTGGTCGGATCGAACTCGATCCAGCCCGCGCTCGGCAGATAGACCTGCACCCAGGCGTGGGTCGAGCCGCCGCCGACATAGCCATGCGCGCTGCCGGGAGGCATCGCCAGATAGCCGGAGACGAAGCGCGCGGCGATGCCGAGCCTGCGCAGCGCCTCGATCATGAACAGCGCATAGTCGCGGCAGGTGCCGGACTTCGTGCGCAGCGTATCGAGCGGATGCTGGGTGCCCTGCTCGTAACGCTTGCGGTAGCTGAACGCTTCGCGGATGCCATGCGTCATGTCGCTGAGGATCTTGAAAGTCAGCGTCGGCGCCTCGACATCGAGGAAGCGCCGCGCCCAGGCCGACAGCTCGCCGTTCGGGTCGCCATACTGCGGCGTGATGAACTGCTGCAGATCGGGGAATTCCTCGTCGTCGTAGAGGAACGGATAGAAGTAGGCCGGGTCGTCCGGCGTCAGCGCAAACCTGTCGGCGGGATTGTGCTCCACTGTCGCTGTCGAGACAAAGGACAGCGTGTCGGCGCGCTCGTCGAAGGCTGCGATCGCGACGCTGTTGCCGAACACGTCATGGATCCAGCGCAGCGACATCGGCTGCGGATCGATCACAAGCGCACTGTCGAGCACGCGCAGATCATGGCCGTCGCGGGGACGCAGCATGATGCGGTGCTCGCCGAACGCCACCGGGCGTGCGTATCGATAAACGGTCTTGTGATGGATAGTCAGCAGCGGCATCTTCAAACAATCATCGTGATTTCGGACCGCTTAATCTATAGAGAAAGCTGCTCGATTCCAGACCAGATGCCGCTCGAATAGGCAAAGTTGAGGAAAAAGGCCCTTGAATTACGGCGGCAGTCCATCCTTCCTGCTTGCAAGCACCGATGTTTCGCCGGTTCTTGAACACAATCCTGCCGGCCGCTCGCCGTTCCTGTTCACCTGCGATCACTACGGCAGGCTGATTCCCTCGCCGCTCGGCGATCTCGGCCTGCCCGAAAGCGAGCTGGTGCGGCACATCGCCTGGGACATCGGCATCGCAGGCGTCGCAACGAAACTCTCCGACCTGCTCGGCGCGCATTTGATCGCGCAACGCTACTCGCGGCTCGTGATCGACTGCAACCGTCCACCACATGTCGCAAGCTCGGTGCCGCTGATCAGCGAAGCCATCACCGTTCCCGGCAATGAGGGCCTGTCGCGCGAGGCCGCCGAGCTGCGCCGGACGCAGATCTTCGATCCCTATCACAGGCGCATCGACGACATCATCGACGAACGTGCGCGTCAGGGCATGCCGACAGTGCTGGTGTCGCTGCACAGCTTCACGCCTATCTACGCCGGCATCGCGCGTCCCTGGCACATCGGCACGCTGTATCACCACGACAAGGCGCTGCCGCCGCTGCTGCTCAAGCATCTGCGCGCCGAGGGCGATCTCGTGGTCGGCGACAACGAGCCCTATGCGGTCAGCGACGAGACCGACTACACCATCCCGGTGCATGGCGAGCAGCGCGGCCTGATGAATTCGGGCATCGAGATCCGCCAGGACTTGATCGCTGACCAAGCCGGCGAAACCGCGTGGGCCGAGCGGCTGGCGCGCATCCTCGGCGAGATCGAGACGACGCTGCGTGCGGAAGCGCGGATCTAGCGCAAGGTAGGTTTACTTCGATGAGCAACGGCCTCCGCCTCACCTCGCCCCGCGTGCGGGGAGAGGTCGGAACGCATCGTCAGATGCGTTCCGGGTGAGGGGGAGTCTCCGCAAACACGGCTATCACCGCATGCGCGGAGATAGCCCCTCACCCCAACCCTCTCCCCGTAAGAACGGGAGAGGGAGCATCAATTCGGCCGGCGCCGCCAGATGAACAGCAAATAGAGCAGCACGGGCAGGCCGAGTGCCGCCCATGAGACGGCATCCCACCAGCCGTCGCCGACCAGCGCGCTGATCAATCCCACCGTGCTCACGATCGCGATGACGAGCGGCGCGGCGAAGATCTGGGTCAATGAGCGATGTGCGACCATGCTGATGTCACGACGTGAGCGCGGGGTTGTCGATCGCGGCGGCGTTGGCGATGGCGCGCTCCTGGCTCACGCCCGCTCTGCGGCGGCGCATCCACAGATACACGCCGGTCACCAGGATGAAGATGGTCAAGATGTCGAGCAGCGCCCAGACGATCTTGAGCGGCATGCCGCCGTAATCGCCGAAATGCAGCGGCTGCGAGATGTACAGCGTCGACACATACCAGGGCATGTCGCGGCTGTCGGTCAGCGTGCCGGTTTCCGCATCGATCAGCGCGGGCTTCAACAGCCGCGAGGTCAGCGGCGTATCGCCGTGCAGGAACACCGCGTAGTGGCTCTTGCTGCTGAACAGCGTTCCCGGGAAGGCGACGAAGCTCGGCGTCATGCCGAGCACCGTGTGCCGCGCCACCTCAACCGCGCCGTTCAGCGAGGTCAGCTTCGACGGCACCGGGCGGTCCTTGTATTGAGCAGTCATTTCGGCGAGCTGGCCGAACTGCCACATCTTGAGCACGAGATCGGCCCAGGTGTTGATGACGCCGGTGAAGCCCACCACCAGCGTCCAGGCGACCAGCAGGATGCCGGCGAGATTGTGCACGTCGAGCCAGCGCACGACACGGGTCCGCTGCGCACGGTAGGCGCCGAAGCGCAGCTTCCGCATCGACGGCGCATAGACCACGATGCCGGAAATGATCGCGACGCAGAACAGGATCCCCATCAAGCCGAGGAACAGCTTGCCGGGCAGGCCTGCGAACATGTCGGTGTGCAGCTTCAGCATGATGTAGGTGAAGCGGCCGGTCACATCGGGGGAATCCAGATAGGCGGCGGTATGGGTATCCATCCGGATCAGCAGGTTGTTGACCGGATTGGCATCGATCGTCGGGCCAACGCTGACCCATATCGCCCCGGGCTCGTCGCGATCCCAGATCAGGAAGTGCGGTACCTTGCCCGGCGCCTGCGCCAGCGCGCTGGCGAGCAGATGGTCGAGGTCGGCCGGCGGCGTGCCGGCCGGCGCCTCGGCCGGCTTGACCGAATTGTGCAAGAGATCATCGATCTCGTCGTGGAAGATCAGTGGCAGGCCGGTGATGCACAACAGCAGCATGAACAATGTGCAGATCAGGCTGGTCCATTTGTGGACGGCACCCCATCGCCGCAGGGATTTGGTCGTCGCGGTCAACGTCGCTACCTAATTCCGGAGTCTCCATTCTTGCCTAACACGATGTCGGATGCGCGCAGCAGCGCGTCGATTAGAACTCATCCAGTATCGGGCTTATCGTTGATCGTGTTGCGATCGCGCAACGATGGCCGCCAGAAACTGCGACGATACGTCCCGTCTTTCGGCGCTGTCGTTAGGATGGTTCTAAATGGAATGGGTCGGCCGCGCCCTGTGCAAGGCGCGGCCGACGACGAACAAGCCTCAGAGATCGATGACGCGCTCCGGATCGGCGGCTGCGAGCGCTGCCGCCCGCTCGGCGCGCGGCGGATAGATCCAGACGGTGTTGATCTCCCGCTTGGTCTTCTTGGCGACGTCGCCGACCAGCTCGACCTTGCGTTCCCAGCCGCGGGTGAACAGCGCGCCGGCCTCGCCGAGGTCGAGGCAGGTGACGTAGACCTTCTGATGATACGGCCTGGTCGGGACGCCGAGCAGCTCGGCTGCGGCATTGTTGCCGGCGAAGGCGCCCATCCGCGTCGCGTGCTGGCACGACATCAGCGCATAGTTGCCGACGTCGTCGCATGCGGCCCGCGCCGCATCGCCGGTGGCGAACACACCTGCGACCGACGGCACGCGCAGATCGCGATCGACCAGCAGCCGGCCCAAATTGTCGCGCTCGGCCGGGATCTGTTGGGTCAGCGGCGCGGCGCGAAGGCCGGCCGACCACACCACGGTCGCGGCCTCGATATGCTCGCCATTGGAGAGCGTGACGCCGGACTTGCTGATCTCGGCGACGCCGGTGCCGAACCGGCCCTCGACGCCGAGCTTGCGCATCGCGTCCTCGATGACCGGGCGTGCATCCGCACTCATGTCATGCGCGATCGCAGCGGCGCGATCGACGATGACGACGCGGGGCTTCGCGTCCTTGCCGAGGATGTCCCGCAGGCGCGCCGGCATCTCGGTCGCCGCCTCGATGCCGGTGAAGCCGCCGCCGGCAACGACGACGGTGTCGCGCGCCACTGATGCCGGCTGCCTGGCGAGGCCGTGCAGATGCTGGTCGAGCGCGATCGCGTCCTCGAGACTGGCGACGCTGAAGCCGTGCTCGGCGAGGCCGGGCACGTTCGGACGAAACAGCCGGCTGCCGGTCGCCACCACCAGCCGGTCGTAGGGCAGCGTCTTGCGCGCATCCCTGGCGGTGACGATCTGCACGGTGCGCGCCGCGGTGTCGATCGCCTCGGCGCTGCCTTGCACATAGACGACGTCGATCGCGTTGAAGATGTCGAGCAGCGGCGCGGTCAGCGTTTCCGGCTTCGGCTCGTAGAGCCGCGGGCGAACCACGAGGGTCGGCTGCGGCGCGACCAGCGCGATCTCGAATTCCTCGGGCGATACGCCCTGGATGTCGCGCAGGCGGGCTGCAGAAAGTGCGGCATACATGCCGGCAAAGCCGGCGCCGATGATGACCAGTCTCATATAATATCTCCTTGGGGTTGGCAGTCTCTGATGTCCGCGCGTCGCCGCCGCAGATGGATCTAGCGGCGATCACGGCGCGAATGGGTGAAGCAAATGCGGCGACCGCCTATCGGCGCTCGGCGCAGCCCGACACGAACGGCGTCCGCACGGCCGTCTCGCAAGCTGGACGGCACACGCCAGAGGCGAGCGAGCCGCCGCGGCGGAAGGCGATCGGTTGGACCGCGGCCGCGAGCCAGTCCCCGTCGACGATCGGGGCACTGTCGTTGATCATGACCGAGGTGATGGGATTGGCACCCTGAAACGCCTGTGCCGAAGCATCCGCGTCTGCACTTGTTGTCGACGTAAAGCGAACGGTCAGCGTCAGCCCGTACATGAGCGCAGTCGCCACAATCCGCCGTCGGCGCGTGATTGCAAGAGAACTGCCGAAATCCTTCCAAACCATCGCTTGTCTCCGTTGTTGGCATGGGCGCCACGGTGATCTAGCGAATGGGGGTTGTGAGCGCCCCAGAGCGATTGCCTGACCTGAAGAGCGATTGCGGCTACCGCAGCCGCCGCCGCCAATCGCTCGGGGTTTCGCCGGTCAGCTTGCGGAACGCGGCGGCAAATGCGGTCTGCGAGCCGTAGCCGAGCGCGGCGGCGACCGAGACGACGGATGCATCGGTGTCGCGCAGCATGTTCATGGCCTGCTCGAGCCGGTGCTGGCGCAACCAGGCATGCGGCGAGAGCCCGGTGCTTTCCTTGAAGGCGCGGCAGAAGTGAAAGCGCGATAGGCCGACATCTGTTGCCAATGCCGCGAGCGAGACGTCGGCCTCGCTGTCCGAGCGCAACCGCTCGATGGCACGACGCAGCGCCTGCGGCGCCAGCCCGCCACCAACCGGCCGGACCGGTGCCGGCGCGCCGGTGTGCGCCGCCAGCAGCCGCGTGGCCAGAAGATCCGTCAGTTGCTGCCTGAACAGTGCATCGAGCGCCTCGTTGCCCTGCAGCACATCCGCCGCACTCAACAGCAATCGGGACGTAATAGGGTCCGGATGCGCCGTCCGCTCCAACAGATCAGTCGATGGGGCGTCGGCTTCATCGGCAACGCGCGCGAGCGTCGTCCGGGGAAGATAGAGCTGAACGACGTCGACGGGTTTCGGAATATCCCATCGGGAGCTTGATCCCTCGGGAATGATGATAACGACCCCGGGACGAAACGTGCCGATTGCGACCGACCGTCCCGACCGGCGCTCCATGCGCTGCATCGTACCGTTGTAGGCCATGATCACGTGGTGGCTCATCGGCTCGACGACGTCGTGCAGCGGCTCGTGTTTCCAGTGGGCGATCCCGCCGCCGGCGGCATCCAAAGCCATGCGAAACGGAGTGGTGCCGAGCACGCGCGCCATCTCCACATCGGCGGCTCGATGCTCGGTACTCGGCTGGTTGGCCTGACGCGCCTCGGACGATGGCGACAAACTCTCTGGGGCATCACGCAACAGCGGCTCGGTCATGATATCGGGCTCGTTTTCGGAGCAGGAAACGTTCGATCGAAGCGACTGCCACGTCCGTCAAACGGCCGATATCGTGCGCGAGGATAGGTTGCCTGTACCGAGGGCTAGGTCGACTGGACCGCGCACGCCGAAGGAATGCCGTGCATACGCCGGAATGCTTCGTCGCTTCAGCAACTTAGGGCAGCATCGACACATCGCTGTCATCACGGCGTCGTGGATCCGCATAACTCGGACAAATGCTATCCGCGTATTGCATGGCACAACTCAGACTGCTATAGTCCGTGTTATGGCCCACCTCACCGTGAGCGTCGAATACGGCATCCATTGCCTGCTGTGGCTGGTCGGCTCGGGCGACAAGCCGCTGAGCAGCCGTGACCTTGCCGAATTGCAGGGCATTTCGCCGAGCTTCGTCGCCAAGATATTTCCCAAGCTCGAGAGGGCCGGCATCGTGCAGGCGTCCGAAGGCGCCGGAGGCGGATATGTGCTTGCCAAGGCGCCGGAGCGGATCAGCTTCCTGGACATCGTCGATGCCATCGAGGGCGAAAAGCCGCTGTTCGATTGCCAGGATGTCCGCTTGCGATGTCAGCTGTTCGGCGCAAGACCGCCGACATGGGCCGCGAAGGGAACCTGCGCCGTTCACGCGGTGATGCTGCGCGCCGAGAAAGCCATGCGTGACGCCCTGGCCGAGCAGACCCTCGGCGATGTTGCGCAGCGCTTCGGGCGTGTCGCACCCGCGGCGTTCTTCGGCGAGGTCCAGGACTGGGTCAGCGATCGCGTCAAGGATCGCCCCCGGAGATCCGACCCGACCGACGGTCCCAGCAAACCGTCGCCGCGACGGCGGCGCAAGTCGAAACGGGCGGGTGGGACATGACAGGCGCGGCGCGTTTCGTCGAGAGCTTCGGCTTCGCCCTGTCGGGCTGCGGTATCGGACTGGTGCTGGCTGGGTTGGCACATGGGCTGAACGGCCTCTCTGCTGCCGCTGCGGTGTGCTGCCTTGTGATCGGCATCGGCGGCATATGGTCCGGACGCCGGCGGGCGATGATGCGCGCAGGCAAGGCCGAGCAGGCCCTGCGCATCATCGAGAGCATGCCGGCGCTCGCATGGTCGACCGATGCCAGCGGCAAGTTTCTCTATATGAGCCGCCGCATCAGAACCCTCACGGGGCTCTCCAAGACGGACCTGTCGCCGCTTGGACGCGACATGTTCGGCGTGAGAAACGTCGTTCATCCCGATGACTATGATCGACTCGTGGCGGCATGGCAGCACAGCCTCGCAACCGGCGATCACTATGTTCTGGAGCATCGCATTCCCATGGCGGACGGCGCCTATCGCTGGTTCCGCAATTTCGCATCGGCGGAACGCGATCAAGACGGGCGCATCGCCGCCTGGTACGGCACCACCATCGATGTCGACGACGAGAAGACGGCCGAAGCAGCCCTGCTCGAACGCGAACAACAACTTTCGCGACTGGTCGATTCCGTACCCGGCCTCATCTGGAGCCTGGCTCCGGACGGCGAACCCACTTACTTCAACAAGCGAATGGTGCAATTCACGGGGCTGTCGATTGACCAATTGAGTCATCTCGACGCTGGACGGCTCGCCGCGACGATCAAGATCATCGTGCATCCGCATGATGCCGTCGTCGTCACCGACGCGGTTCGCAGCGCGATCGCAACCGGCGAGCCGTTTTCGTTGAAGCATCGGCTTCGTCGTTCGGACGGCGTGCATCGCTGGGTGGAGGCACGCGCTGCGCCGATGCGCAATGCTGAAGGTATCGTGGTGCAATGGTACGGGATCTGTCTTGATATCGAAGATCAAGTCCAGGCGCAGGATGAGCTGCGGCGAACCCGGGACACCCTGGGACGCGCCAGCCAGGCGGCAAGCCTGGCGGAGCTCTCCGCATCGATCGCCCACGAGGTCAACCAGCCACTCGCCGCCATCGTCGCCAATTCGCACGCATGCCAACGGTGGCTGACCGCGGATGCGCCGAATGTCGAACGCGCGCAAATGATCGTTACGCGCATCATTCGCGACGCCAATGCAGCCGCGGATGTGGTCAGCCGCATTCGCGCGCTGTTCAAACAATCGACGCAAGAGAAGAGACGCACGACGCTCGGCGAAATCATCGCGGAAGCGCGTGACCTGATGATCGACGCCGCAACGCAGAGCCGCGTCAGCTTCACGATGCAGATCGAGGCCGATTTGCCCGCCGTGGCCTGCGACCGGATCCAGATCCAGCAGGTTTTCATCAATCTCATGCGTAACGCGATCGAGGCCATGGAGGGCGTCGAAGCCGCCAAGTCGCTTACCATCCGCGCCCGCAGATCCGGCGGCAGCGTGCGGATCGAGATCAGCGATCGCGGTCCCGGCGTGGAATCGCCGGAGCGGGTATTCGAGCCGTTCGTCACGACGAAGACGGACGGCATGGGAATGGGGCTCGCGATCTGCCGCTCCATTGTCGAGACGCATGGCGGCCGGCTGTGGGCCGAGACCAGCCCATCCGGCGAAACAACATTCACGTTCACGCTGCCGGTGGCAGCCGACGAGGCCGCCGTGGCGGTGTGATGGCTGCCGCGTTGCGCGAGTTCGATGAGGAGGGAAATATGACCCATGAACTTGAGATGCCGCAGAAGCCCGCTTTGGGCCGGACGCGGCCAACGGATGAGACCGAGCAGCCGCTTGTCATCATCGTGGACGACGACCTGGCGGTTCGCGAAGCCGTGCAGGAACTGATGTTGTCGGCTGGTCTGGAGTGCGCCTGCTTTGCCTCGCCGCAGGACCTGTTCGCGGCAAGCGAATGGGAGCGGCCCGGCTGCCTGATCCTCGACGTTCGGATGCCGGGATCGAGCGGTCTCGATCTGCAATCCCACCTCGCAGCAAGCGGCAAGCGCAAGCCGATCGTGTTCCTGACCGGCCACGGCGACATCCCGATGACGGTGCAGGCCATGAAGGCCGGCGCCATCGACTTTCTGACCAAGCCGGTGCGCGATCAGACCCTGCTGGATGCGGTGACGGCCGGGATCAGGAAGGATCTCGCGCAACGCGCCGATGAGAGGATCGTCGAACGCAATGTCGGACGGCTGCAATCGCTTTCTCCGCGCGAACGCCGGGTCCTGTACGAGGTGGCGCGCGGCCGCGTCAACAAGCAGATCGCCTTCGACCTCGGCATCAGCGAAGTGACCGTCAAGCTGCATCGCGCCAATGTGATGCGCAAGATGCAGGCGAGCTC
>NZ_JASGSR010000187.1:0-10973 GCF_040446015.1 Bradyrhizobium sp. INPA03-11B | reverse complement strand
GCATCAGGATGATGCCCTTGTGCTCCTTGTCGAGCTTGGTCATCACGTTGTTGATCACCTCGTCGGAGCTCTTGGACTTGAAGTCGTTGGAGTCGACGTCGACCGAGAACATCGCGATGTTGCGCGTGCCGAGATAGGCTGTGGTCGCCGGCGTGTGCGCGAGTGCCGGGAAGCGGAAGAACGGAGCGGGGTTAGCCCCCAGCGCCAGCTTCACCGCGCTAAAGCCCTTCTCGATCTCGTCCTTGGCCTGCTGCTCGGTGATCTTCTTGCTGGCCAGATGTGCGTGCGACCAGGTGTGAGCGCCGATGGTGTGGCCGGCGGCGGCGACCTGGCGGAGGATATCCGGGTGATAGGTGGTGTGCAGGCCGATCGGGAAGAACACCGCCTTGGTGCACTCATCCGCCAGCGCCTTGAGCACGGCGGGCGTGGTCGGCCACGGACCGTCGTCGAAGGTCAGCACGACCTCATGGTCAGTCAGGAAGTCATATTGCTTGTACTGCAGGAAGCCGAAGCCCGGGCCGCCTGTCGTGTCGACCACGACGGTGCGGCTGATGCCGAGCCCATCGGGATTGGCGCATTTGGGCGCGGCCGCGACGGGGGCCGGAGCCGGTGCGGGGGCCGCGGCCGGCGCTGCCGCCTGGGTGGCGTCGGCGCGCTTCGATAGCGCGGCGGTCGTGTCGACATCGTCCCTGGCGGCCTGCCTTGCCGCCGCGGGGAGCGGATCGGCCTGGCTTGCGGCCGTTGTCTGCGGAGGAGCCGCGTCGGCACGCGGTGAGGAGGTCCAGAACCACACGCCGGCGATCACGATCGCCGCTACAACACTGGCCAGCATCAGGCCCAACGCACTACGCATCGCTACACACTCTCTCGGAACTTAAGGATACGCCACAGCCGTAACGAGCCATTAATGCCAACAAGGTCTTAACGCGGTCCCAACAAGGCGGCGGAACGGCAAGAAAAAGCGGGCCTTATCCATGCGTGATGACCGTCACGGTCGGCCAGCTCGCGCCCGTGCAGGATCGGTCCATCAAACAAGGGCCCGCCACTGCGGCGCCGATGGGAGCCGATCATGATCACCATCTTCAGGAGTCAGGATCTTGAGCGTGCAGGGCGCAGAGCCGGCGTCGCGTTGGCCGTTGCGGCCACAATTGCCGTGTTGTCGCCGACCGCGAGCTTTGCCTTCAGTGCCGAAGCGCAGCAGATGTGCTCGGGCGATGCGTTCCGGCTGTGCAGCGCGGAGATCCCGAACATCCCCAGGATCACCGCCTGCATGGTCAAGAATCGCTCCCAGCTCAGCAGCGGCTGCCGCGTCGTGCTGGATCGCGATCTCGCGGCGCAGCGCCGGGCCGCCGCGGAGTGATTTGCGCCGTGGGAACTGGCCGGGTCTGCCGTTTCAAGCTTCTTCGCATCCATGAAACGCTATAGAACCAGCGTTCTATTCCTTAGAGGCTTTGAGAGATGACCCGATTTCTGTTCGCCGTCGTTCCACTGGTTCTGTTGACGTCGGCCGCCCCGGCACAGCAGCAGGGGCGTGATGCCTGCTCGCGCGATGCCTCGCGGTTCTGCCGCGCCCATCTCAGCGAGGGCGATCAGGTCGTGCTGGCCTGCCTGAAGGAGCATCGCAGCCGCCTCAGCAAGGCCTGCCAGCAGACGCTCGCCGAAAACGGGCAGTAACGGCCGGCTACGTGCTGCTGCCCGCCGCGGTCGCGACCACCGGGATCACTTCCTTGGCGGCGCGGTCCGGGGTCTCGTCCTTCCAGCGCACCGAGCCGAACGGACGTTCCAGCATCCGGCGCACGCGGATCGGCTCCGCGCCGATATGGAAGGCGGCCGCCTTCTGGTGCAGCTCGCGCTCGATCTGGGTGGCGCGGTTGCGCTGGCGCAGGAAATCGAGCCAGGTCGGGCAATGATAGCGCTCGGTCCACAATTCGGGATCGGCGATGTCGCGCGCGATCGACCAGCCATAGGCGCCGTTGCGCTGGCGGCTGAGCTGCACGTCCTGCATCACATTATGGAAGGCGCGCGCATTGTCCTGCGCCACCCGGTACTCGATCTCGACCACCAGTGGCCCGCTGCGCCCGGACAGTTGCAGCCGCACCTCGGGATCGGCCAACGTATCGGTCGCGTCCTCGTTCCGCGCGCCGATTGGCGGCATCCTGAGCCAGATGCCGAGCACTGGCGACAGCAGCATCAGGCCGGCTGAGATCAGCAGCGCCATCTCGACGCCGCCGACATCCGTGATGCGGCCCCAGCACCAGCTTCCGATCGCGATGCCGCCGGCGATCGAGGCCTGGAACGCCGCCAGCGAACGGCCCGCGACCCAGCGCGGCGCCGAGAGCTGCACGCCGATATTGAACAGCGCGATCGCCAGCATCCACACCGCGCCGGCCACCACCAGCGCGGCTGCGGTGATGACGGGCTGCTTGCTCACGGCGACGATTGCGATCGCGACGCCCATCAGCAGCGCGCAGGTCCGCACCGCGGCTTCGCCGCTGAGCCGGCTGCGGATCTCGCTGATGTTGAGTGCGCCGATCACCGCGCCCATGCCGAAGGCGCCGAGCATGATGCCGTAGGTCTGCGCGCCGCCATGCAGCAAATCGCGCGCCACCAGCGGCATCAGCGCCGAGACCGAGCCGCCGATGATGCCGGTCACCATGGTGCGGGTCAGCACGATCTTGATCGACGGCGAATTGGTGATGTAGCGCACGCCGGAGACGATGGCGCGGTTCAACCGCTCGCGCGGCAGCCGCGACGGCTCGCTGACGCGATTCCACAGGAACAGCACGACCAGCAGCGGCAGATACAGCACGGCATTGGCGGCGAACGCCGCCACGGCGCCTGCGGAGGCGACCACGATGCCGCCGATCGCCGGACCAAAGCTGCGCGCGATGTTGTAGCTGATGCCGTTCAGCGCGACCGCGGCCGGCAGCGTCTCCGACGGCACCTGCTCGCTGACCGAGGATTGCCAGGCCGGGCCGAACAGCGCCATGCCGCTGCCGACGACGAAGCACAGCGCGAGCAGGATGTTCGGCGTCACCAGATTGAACCAGGCCAGCACGGTCAGCGTGGTGGCGCCGGAGAGCGCGATCATAAGCGACACCAGCGCCACGATGCGTCGGTCATGCATGTCGGCGATGGCGCCGGCCGGCATCGAGATCAGCATCACCGGCAGCATCAGCGCGGTCTGCACCAGCGCGACCTTGTCGGCTTCCGAGCTCATCTGGGTCATCGCCCAGGCGGCGCCGACGCCCTGGATCAGGATGCCGAGATTGGAGAGCAGGCTGGCGAGCCAGATCCGCCTGAAGATTGAATGCCGCAACGGTGCAGTGATACTGTCTGGTCGATCAGGCGGTTCGGTCATATCCGGTTCCGGTTGGCCTGCTATGGTTTGTGAATGATTCCGGCTGCATCAACTGATGCCCGGCAAACGCGTGTCCTGTCCAGCGATTACGGTATGCTTTACGGGCGTAGGACACAGCTAAAGCCCTGAAAGGCTTGGGGAAGGGGACCAATGGCGCTGTCGCGGCGGAGATTTTTTCAAGGGGCCGGCGCCCTGACCCTGCTGGCCGGCCGCCTCGCCGCCCCAGCCTTGGCCCAGTCCGGGCCGGCTGGCGACATCCCGCCGATCCTGTTCGTGCACGGCAATGGCGATCACGCCGCGCTCTGGATGACAACGCTGTGGCGGATGGAGTCCAACGGCGTGCCGCGCGAGCGCATGGCTGCGATCAATTTCATCGATCCCCTGGCGCGCGCCGACGACAAGGTCGAGCAGGCGGGCCGCTCCTCGACCGAGGACCAGCGCCGCGCACTCGCCGAGGCGGTCAAGGAGCTGAAGCAGACGAGCGGCGCCGTGCGCATCGCGCTGGTCGGGAATTCCCGCGGCGGCAATGCGATCCGCAACACCATCAAGAATGGTGGCGGCGGCGATATCAGCCACGCGGTGCTGTGCGGCACGCCCAATCACGGTGTGTATGCGTCCGACGACGGCCTCGGCGCCGAGTTCAACGGGCGCGGACCGTTCCTGCGCGGGCTGAACGATGGCGACAGCGAGGTAACTGTCGGCACGGCATTCCTGACCTTGCGCAGTGACGGCCTCGACAAATATGCGCAAGCCGACGGCCGCTTCATCGGCAAGCCGGGCACGCCAACCAACGTCACGGCGGAAGGCCCGGCGCTGAAGGGCGCGACCAATCTGGTGCTTGGCGCGGTCGATCATCGCGAGACCGCGTATCATCCGCGCGCCTTTCGCGAGATCTACAAATTCATCGCCGGGCACGAGCCGTCGCGGATCGAGATCGTGCCGGAGACAGCGGTGCGGTTGAGCGGCCTCGTCACGGGCACGCCGGGCGGCGTGCCGACCAACCGGCCAGTACCGGGCGCCACGGTCGATATCTATCGTGTGTCGGCGGAGACCGGCGAGCGTATCGGCGGCCCGCTGCACAGCTCGCAGACCGGCGCCGACGGCCGCTGGGGGCCGGCGCAGGTAGATCCGTCCTGGCCGCTCGAATTCGTGCTGACCTCGCCTGATGCGGTGACGACGCACATCTATCGCTCGCCGTTTCCGCGCTCTTCCGAGATCGTGCATTTGCGTGCGGCGCGGCCGATGCTGCCGGCCGATGCCGGTGCAGGCGCCATCGTGCTGATGTCGCGGCCGCGCGGTTATTTCGGCCTGCCGCGCGATATCGTGCTGTTCGACGGCAAGGAGCCGTCCGACGTCAAATCCGGCGTGCCGACGGACGCGGTGACGACGTTGCGGCTCGCCGCCACCGAGGTCGGCCGTCCGGTGGCGGCGATCTTCAACGGGGAGCGCATCGTGATGCGGGCGTGGCCGGCGTCCGAGAACCGGATTGCGGTCGCCGAGCTGACTTATTAGGTCTGGTAGAGGGTTCGCGCGCCTTCATGGCGCCGGGATCGCATGGCCGGATCGGCCAATGCGTGAGGCAGGAAGCGAGGACCATGAGCATAGCCGAAGTCCACGATATCACGGTCACGCGGCGTCCCCTGATCCCGCCGGCTCCGCCGCGCGCGCCCGCCGACATGGGCGCGTTCCAGCGGATGCGGGTGATGCGCAACTCGCCGATCGAGACCTGGGGCCAGCGCGCCTATGAGGACGACATCGTCCAGGGCCGCTTCTTCAACCATTCGAGCTTCATCCTCAACACGCCGGATGCGATCCGCCATGTGCTAGTCGACAATTACGAGAACTACACCCGCACGCCCGCCGGTTTGCGCGTGCTGCGTCCGATGCTGGGCGAGGGACTGCTGATCGCCGAGGGCCGCGCGTGGAAGCATCAGCGCCGCACGCTGGCGCCGGCATTCACGCCGCGCGCGGTGATGACGCTCGTGCCCTACATGATCGCGGCGGTCGACGAGACGATCGCCAAGCTGAAGACCGCGAGCGGCGGCCCGGTCGATCTACGCGAGGTGATGCAGCGCATGACGCTGGAGATCGCCGGCCGCACCATGTTCTCGTTCGGCATGGATCGCTACGGCGCCGCGCTGCGCGACTTTGTGATGGAGTATGGCGATACGCTGGCGCGGCCGCATATGCTGGACCTGCTGTTGCCCCTGAACTGGCCGACCCCGCAGGATTTCCGGCGCGCCCGCTTCCGTAAGCGCTGGACCGCATTCGTCGGCATGCTGATGGCCGAGCGCCGCGCCGCCGGCAAGGACGACAACGCGCCGGCCCGCGACCTGTTCGACCTGATGGGCGCCGCGCGCGATCCTGAAACCGGCCAGGCCTTCACCGATGCCCAACTCGGCGACCAGGTCGCGACCATGATCCTGGCCGGCCATGAGACCACTGCGACCGCGCTGTTCTGGGCGCTCTATCTGCTGGCGCTCGATCCCGAGACCCAGGAACAATTGGCAGCAGAAGTCAGGAGCATGACGACGTCAGGTGCGCTCGACGTCGAGAAGCTGAAGTTCACCCGCGCCGTGATCGATGAAACCATGCGGCTTTATCCGCCGGCATTCCTGATCGCGCGTGCAGCAGGCGGTCCGGACACCATCATGGGCCGTCCGGTCAGGAAGCATGACGTAATCCTGATCGCGCCGTGGCTGTTGCACCGCCATGAAAAGTTGTGGCGCGACCCGAATGCGTTCGTGCCACAGCGCTTCATGACGGGAACGCCGCCCGATCGCTTTGCCTATCTGCCGTTCGGCGTCGGCGCGCGGGTCTGCATCGGCGCGCATTTTGCGCTGGTCGAGGCGACGCTCGCGCTCGCGAAGATCGTCGGCGCGTTCCGCGCCGCGCTGGCGGACAAGGATCCGGTGATTCCGATCGGCGTGGTGACGACACAGCCGAACCGCTCTCCGGTGTTCACGATCAAGCCGCGCTGACCTTGCACGGCGGTGTCCCAACGCTCACTTAAGGCCTCACCATGAGCGATACGCAGGCCCACTTCGCAGTCCTCAGGCAGACGACCGATCCGGCCGTCGTCGATGCCATGCAGCAGTTGATCGCGGACGGGCATGATCGCGAGCTCAACCGCATCAACGTTCTGGATTTCTCGCGCCGCACCGGGCTCGAAGAGGAGAAAGTGATCTCCGGCTTCCTGCATGCCTCGCGGCTCGGTCTGTTCGACATGAGCTGGAACGTGCTGTGTCCGGGCTGCGGCGGCGTGCTCGATGCGCATACGACGCTGAAGTCGCTGCGCCATGACGACTATAATTGTGCGCTGTGCGCGTGCGGCTACGAGGCCTCTGTTGATGAACTGGTCGAGGTCGCCTTCACCGTCAGCCCGCGGGTCCGCCACATTGCCGCGCACGATCCGAATACGCTGCCGATCTGGGAATATTTCCGCCAGATGTTCTGGAGCTCCGGCATCGAGTTCGACGAGAGTTCGGTGTCGACCCTGATCAACGAGGTGACGCTGGAGGGGCTCGAGCTGCCGCCCGGCGAAAAGGCGATCCTGTCGCTCAATCTGCCCAATGAGTTCATCATCGTGTTCGAGCCGGTGACGCATTCGGCGCACTTCTTTGCCGTCGAGGGCGAGCCGACCACCGATCGTCAGCAGTTCTCGATCGCGTTCAACAAGTCGCATGCGCCGACCGGCACCTCGACGATGCGGCCGGGGCCGCTGCGGCTTTCGCTGGAAAATCATGCCGACGTTCGGGTGCTGCCATCGGTGTGGATCGCCGGCGATCCGCTGCACAAATTGCTCGGCAAGCGCAAGCCGATCCTCACTGCAAAGCGGATGCTGTCGAACCAGACCTTCCGCGACGTGTTCAAGGCCGACAATCTCACCGTCGACCAGCGGCTGAAGATCACCGCGCTGACTTTCCTGTTCACCGATCTCAAGGGCTCGACCGCGCTCTATGAGCGGGTCGGCGATCTCGCCGCGTTCGATCTGGTGCGCGCGCATTTCCACGCGCTGCTCGAGATCATTGCCTCCGAGCGCGGCGCCGTCGTGAAGACGATTGGCGATGCCGTGATGGCAACCTTCATCCGGCCCGAGCACGCATTGTCGGCGGGCTTGCGCATGCGGGCCGCGATGAAAGAGCTCAACACCGAGCGCGGCAAGGAGGATCTGGTCGTCAAGATCGGCATCCATGAGGGGCCGTGCCTCGCGGTGACGCTGAACGAGCGGCAGGATTATTTCGGCCAGACCGTGAATATCGCAGCCAGGGTGCAGAGCCTGTCGACGTCGCAGGAAATCCATCTGACCCAGCCGGTGATGGAATCGGCGGAGGTTGCAGGCATCCTCGATCGCGCGGCGATCAAGCCGATCCAGAAGGAAGCTGCGCTGCGCGGCATTGCCGACAAGCTCGTGGTGTACGAGATACCGTAGTCATATTGCAGATATGTAATGCTTGCCGAAACGTAATGCCGCGGCGGGAACCCGCGCGGATTGCGCCGGTTCTGTTTCCACGCCATATAGATTTTGGAGCATGATCCGGAAAAGTGTGTAGCGGTTTTCCGGACAGATCATGCTCTGAACAAAGACTTCTTCATTCGACAGAGAGAGCAATGCTCGACGGACTCCGCCAATTCATTGCCGATATCGTTTCCCCCGATGCAAAGGCCGACCGCGCTTTCGATGATGGCGACTATCGCCTGGCGGCCACCGCGCTGCTGGTGCATGTCGTCTCGCTGGACGGCGAGCCGACGCCCGCCGAGACGCGCAAGCTGCACAGCCTGATCGAGAGCCGCTTCCAGCTCGATCCCGGCACCGCCGACAAGTTGATAGCGTCCGCAATGCGCGTTGAAGGCGAGGCGGTGGATCTCTATCACTTTACCAGTGTGATCATGCGCTCGGTGAATGAGGAGGGACGGCTGCGCATCGTCGAGATGATGTGGGAGCTGGTCTATGCCGACGGCCAGGTCAGCGAGTTCGAGGACAATGTGGTCTGGCGCGCTGCCGATCTGCTCGGCATTTCCTCGCGCGACCGTATCGACCTCAAGCACCGGGTCGCCGAGAAGCAGGCGGAGCTGCCGAAGGGCCCTTGGGGCACGGCCGACGCGGCAATCTGACACGGTCGGCCGCGCAAGCGGGAGCATCGTCGCCGGCACCACGGATGACGAAACTTTAATGTCCGCCGCGATTGGGGGCGATCCGACTGAAAATTGGTCGTTTCGTCCCGAAACCGGCGCCCCGGCCGCTGTCCACAACCCCATACACGTCTTGCGTCCCACCGCATGCCTATGCTCTCGTCGCCTTGTTGGGGACCTCACTAGAATTTGCAGTAAGAGTTTGAAACGTGACTGAGCGTGTGACGCTGATAACCGGGGCATCGGCGGGCATAGGCACCGAACTGGCGCGCGTGTTTGCATCGAATGGTCACCGCCTGGCGCTGGTGGCGCGGCGCGCCGACCGCCTGAAGGCGCTCGCCGACGAGCTTGGGGCCAAGGGCGGCGCGGCCCCGATCGTGATCCCTTGTGACCTCCAGCAGAGCGATGCGGGCGACCGGATCGCGCAAGCGCTGACCGAGGCCGGGGTCGAGGTCGAATATCTCGTCAACAATGCCGGCTTCGGCCTGTTCGGCCTCGCCATCGAGCGCGACCGTGCCGAGCAGCTCAACATCATCAACGTCAACATCCGCGCGCTGACCGACCTGACGCTGCGTTTTGCCGATCAGTTGATCCGCAACCGCGGCGGCATCCTCAATCTCGGCTCGATCGCCGGCTTCCTGCCCGGCCCCGGCATGGCGGTGTATTACGCCAGCAAGGCCTATGTGCTGTCGTTCTCCGAGGCGATGCGCTGTGAGCTGGCGCCGAAGGGCGTGCGCGTCACCGTGGTTTGCCCGGGTCCCGTGCCTTCCGAGTTCCAGGACCGCGCCGGCTTCGCGCCTGGCTTCGATTCTGCGATCCTCAACGTCGCGCCTGATGAGGTCGCGCGCCAGGCCTATCGCGGCCTGATGGCCAACAAGCGCGCCGTACTGCCGGGCGCCTTCATCAAGGTCGTGCCGTTCCTGCTCCGGTTGTTTCCGCGCTCCTTCATCCTGACGGCGGTCGGCGGTTTCCAGCTCCGCAAGCGCTAGCCGCTGCTCGCTTCTCCCCGAAACGCGCCCATTGATCGTCGTTAGGGCTGTTTCTGGCCCGCGATTTGCTTCGCACGTCTGTGCGCAAACTCACACGATGTTAACGACCACTTAGCTATGATCGCACCTTACGTGCCGAATCCTTAAGCAGAGGCCAAACCTTCAAGCAGAGGCAATGTCGTTCCGGTCTGACCAAACCCGTGTCGTGGTGCCCTTCGCAAACCGAAGGCCGGCCGCGGTCACGCCGGTAGATCAGATCCTGGATCAGGTTTCGCGGCGGCCGGTGCTGGTCGTGCTGCATCAGGAGACCTCGACTCCCGGCCGGATCGGCAATGCCCTGCGTGCGCTGGGCTACCCTCTCGACATCCGCCGTCCGCGCTTCGGCGACGCGCTGCCCGCAACGCTCGACGCGCATGCCGGCGCGGTGATCTGCGGCGGCCCGATGAGCGCCAATGATCCCGACGATTACGTGCGGCGTGAGATCGACTGGATCGCAATTCCCTTGCGCGAGCAGCGTCCGTTCCTGGGCATCTGCCTCGGTGCACAGATGCTGGCGCGGCAACTCGGCGCGCGCGTCGCGCCGCATCCGCAAGGCCGTGTCGAGGTTGGTTATTACCCGGTCAGGCCGACGGCGCCGGGGCGCGTGCTGTGTCCGGACTGGCCGGCGCGTGTCTATCACTGGCATGGCGAGGGATTTCAACTGCCCGACGGCGCGGACCTGCTCGCAGCGGGCGATGATTTTCCGGTGCAGGCGTTCCAGTTCGGCAATGCCTTCGGCCTGCAATTCCATCCCGACGTGACCTACGCGATGATGCATCGCTGGACCGCGCGCGGTTGCGTGCGGATGGACTCGCCGGGTGCGCAACCGCGTCATCAGCACTTTGCTGAGCGCGCCGTACACGATGCCGCCGAGCGTGCCTGGCTGAAGCATTTCATCGACGGCTGGATCGCGCGTGAGCCGCAGCCGGTACTGCTACAGGCCGCCGAATAGCCGCGTGGCGGAATTTCGCGCCGCCTTTTCATTCTGATGGATGTGCTACTGTCGGCTGCCGCGCGCGGCTTACGTCGCCGCGCTGATCAACAACAACAAGGCACAGGGAGATCGCCGTGAGCTACCAGCACATCCTCTATGAGGTCAGCGACCGGATCGCGACCATCACGCTCAACCGCCCCGACCGCATGAATGCGTGGACTGCGGTCATGGAGCGCGACGTGCGCCACGCGATGGAGGCTGCATCGAACGACGACGATGTTCGCGTCATCGTCCTGACCGGCGCGGGCCGCGGCTTCTGCGCCGGCGCTGACATGGAAGCGCTGAAGGGGATCGATCCCAACGAGGTCCGGCGCGGCGAGAGCATTCCATTCGACATGAACCGCCGCGCCGACTGGCAGACGCGCTACGCCTATTACCCTGCCATCAAGAAGCCCGTGATCGCGATGCTCAACGGCGCCACGGCCGGCATCGGCCTGGTCCACGCGCTGTATTGCGA
>NZ_JASGSR010000186.1:0-11167 GCF_040446015.1 Bradyrhizobium sp. INPA03-11B | reverse complement strand
CGTGGCAAGCTCAAGCGCGCCGGATGGAACGATGCCTTCCTCTTCGAACTCCTCGGCCACATGCGATAGCCCTGCCCGCAAGCGGGAGAGGTGCAGCGAGTTCGCATCACCGGATCGCTTTAACTGACTTGACGACGCGCTAAACTAAAACTTCGCCCTGATGCCGGCATAGGCGGCGAGCGGCATGCCGGGCACGAAGGCGCGGGGATCGCTCAGCTGCGCCATCAGGTTGGGGGCGCCTCCGGCGCTGACAAAGCCGCCGGTCTGATAGAATGCGCCGTTCAGATAGTAACGCTGGTTGAACACGTTGTTGATCAGGCCGAACACCTCGATGTTCTTCGTGATCTGATATGACGTGTGCAGATTGACGACCGAGTAGGCCGGCACCTTCGGACTCTGGTTGGTGTCGTCATGGATCAGCCACTGGCTGCCCACGACGTTGAGGTCGGCGCCGACCTTCCACGCATCCGTGAGGTTGTAGTCGACGCCGGCCTTGAAGCGGTGCGCGGGAATGCCAGGGATGTGGTCGCCCGGAGTGACGTTGACAAATTGCACGCCGGCGTCGCTTACGAGCGCGTTCGGATTGTTCGGCGAGGACAGCGTGATCGCGCTCTGATAGGTCGCGTTGACATAGGTGTAGTTGGCATAGGCGTTCCAGCGATCGAAGCGGTAGTCGAGCTTGGCCTCGATGCCTTGGCGCAAGGTCTGCCCGGCGTTCTGGAAGTATCCGAAATTGTTGACGCCGAGCGGGCTTGCCACGTGGATGATGTCGTCGTCCGACAGGGTGCGGAACGCGCCCACGCCCCAGCTCAGCACGCCCGTCCTGGCATCGCGGCCCCAGCTGCCGCGCAGGCCCGCTTCGACGGAGTGCGACACCACCTGCTTGAGCGGCGGGTCGGCGACCAGGAAGGTGTCGATCATGCAGGGATGGTTGGGATCGGAGCAGCCGAGCTCCAGCGGCGTCGGCGTGCGGTTGGCTTCCGAATAGCCGGCATAGGCGGTGAGGTTCGGGGTGATCTTGTAGGTGCCGCCGATCACCGGGTTGAAGCGCTGGAAGCGGTTGCTGCTGTTGAGCAGGTCGTTGGTCCCGGTCTGGTCCTGCAGATCGATCTGGGCGTAGTTGAATCGCCCGCCCGCCGTCACCGAGAACTTGTTCGTCACATCGAATGTGTCGGTGAGGTAGATGCCGGTGTAGGTGTTGGTGGCGCGCAGATCGACCGGGCTGAGACCTGCGTCGGGCTGGTTGATGAAGACGCCGGTGCCGGTGACGAACAGGTTGTTGGGATCGATCGTTCCGAGCTCGCTGGTTGCCGTGAACTTCGTATTGCCGTGATCGACGCTGATACCCATCACGACGTGGTTGTCGTGCCCGAACAGCTTGTCCGAGTTGGTCAACTGCGCCGTGCCGCCGTAGCTGTTGGTCGCGGCCCGGTTACGATCGATTTCGCCAAGGAAAGCGTTCCCGAGCGTGTTCGGAGTGGCTGGGCCATCGGCCGGACCGAAGACCGGAAGGCCGTCGCCGATGCACAAGGTGGTGGGATCGTCGCATGGCGCAACGTCGGTGCCGTTGCCATCGGCGTGGGTCTGCCGGAAGCCACGGAAATAGGCATTGCCCTGGAACGACCAGGTGTCCGAGAAATTGTGGCTCAACGTCGCGTTGACGAAGGCGAGTTGCAGCAGCGTCGATTGCGGCCAGGTGTAGACGCTCGACCAGCGCTGGTTGAGCATCTCGACCGGCGTTGCCGCGACGTTGCCGAGCAGGTTGCTGGCGCCGGTGAAGTTGACGTGGAATTCGGTGTCATCGTTGCGCGCGCCGACGTCGACATACATCCGGTTGATGTGCGAGGAGTTCGCATGGTCGCGCCAGCCGCGATCATAGGCGGATTCGAACGCTGCATAGGCGGAGATGTTGTCCCGCTGGCCGCCGGCCTGCACGCCGCCCTGCACGCGCCCGTAGGAGCCGCCGAACAGTTCCGCCTCGGAGCCCTGATAGGTGAAGCCGTTCTTCATCTGGATGCTGAGCGCGCCGCCGATCGCGTTCAGGCCGAAGATCGGGTTGTTGGGCACCAGCGAAACCCGGTCGATGGCCTTTTCCGGGATGAAATCCCAGTTCACCACGTCGCCCCAGGATTCGTTGATGCGCACGCCGTTCTGATAGACCGCGATGCCCTGCGGCGTGCCCTGAACCGGCGAGGCGACGAAGCCACGGTAATCAAGCGTGCGCTGGAACGGGTTACCGGTCTGGTCGGTGAGCGTGACGCCGGGCAGCTTGCGGTTCACCGAGTCGAGGAAGTTGGTCGAATAGTTGCGGCTGAAATCCGCCGAGGTCAGCACCTCGGTGTTGGACGGGATCTTGTCGCGGTCGAGCAGGCTCGAGTCGCGCTCGGAGGGGCCGGGGACCCCGGCGCCGCCCTCCGGCGCCGCCACGGTTTGCACTGACGCAGCCCGTGTCCGGGCGGTCCGCGAGGTCCGCACCAGCGGCCGTGAGGCGGGCTTGATGCTGCGCGTGCCTGACAGCGGCGAGGGGGCAATCACGGTGACCGGCGGCAACTCGGTCGGGGCGGGGGTCTGGGCGCCCGCGGTCAGCGGCGCTGCGGCTCCGATGGCGGTGAGCACGGCCGCAGCGCCGCGCGTATGGACCGAAGAAGACAGAAACCGTGTTGCCGTACGCAACAACGTACCAGCCATAACGCCCACCCCATTGTCGCGGTTCGGCTTTTATCCCCGACGAACCCTGGCTTTGAGACTGCGGGAGTGCCGGTGCTTTGGCAAACGAGATGTGTCCCGGGAGGGCGGGATTCTTTCCATCTGTCATCGGGAAAAATTCCCGATGCCCGGCGGGCGGATGCGCGTACCCGATGCGGGACAGGTGATTCCGGTCCGCTTTGCGCGGCTTGGTGCCCAAGGGGTGGGCATTCCCGCCTCCGGGGAGCAGCAGTTTGGATCGAGATTGGGCCGCGTCGGCGCTGCGCTCCCTCGCCCCGTTCTTACGGGGAGAGGGTTGGGGTGAGGGGCTCTCTCCGCCAGGCAGTGGGGCGTTGAAGGACCTGTACCCCCTCACCCGGAACGCATCTAACGATGCGTTCCGACCTCTCCCCGCAAGCGGGGCGAGGTAAAGCAGGGGTGCTGCTCGATCGGAGAGAGAAGTCAGTCCTTGAACTCGCAGCCGAGCCGCTGCAGGGCCTCATCGACCCAGCGGCGGTCGCTGGTGCCGGCGAGGATCTGCTGGATCGCCTTCTCCTCGGTTGCCTTCTTGGCCTCGGTCAGCTTGCAGATCGCCTCGGCATCGTCATGGGGCACGCAGAGCACGCCGTCGTCGTCGGCCACGATGAGATCGCCGGGTTCGACGATCATGCCGTCGATCGAGATGGCGCAATTGATCTCGCCCGGGCCGTCCTTGTAGGGCCCGCGATGGGCGACGCCGGCGGCGAACACCGGGAACGATCCGGCGCGGATCGCGCCGGCATCGCGGATCGAGCCGTCGATCACGAAACCCGCCACGCCCTTCTTCTCGGCCAGCGTCGACATGATCTCGCCGATGATGGCGTTGACCAGGACGCCGCCGGCATCGACCACGATCACGTCGCCCGGCTGAGCCAGGTCGATCGCCTTGTGCACCATCAGATTGTCGCCGGGCCGGGTCTTCACGGTCAGCGCCGGGCCGCCCAGCCAGCCGCCTTTATGCATCGGCCGCAGCCGGTTGGTGCCGGCGATCCGCGACATCACATCGCTGATATTGGCGACCGGCAGGGTGCGGTAGCGCGCGACGAGGTCGGGCGACACTTTCCGCTTCGCCTTGTGAATTGCAAATCCTATGGCCATCGGTTTTCTCCGGGGTCTGCTTGAGCGTGATTGCTTAGAGCATGATTGGATTGGGTTAAACTGCGGCCGCGCAGCAGATGGGCTCCCTCTCCCGCTTGCGGGGGAGGGCTGGGGTGGGGGCTCTCTCCGCGAGTCGTGTCGTGGAGAGAGCCCCCACCCGCATCGCATCCTGCGATGCGACCTCCCCCGCAAGCGGGAGAGGTGAAGCGGGTCTGCGGCCGGATCGGTTCAACCATCGCCTAATGCCCGCGGCGGTCGAGATGGGCGTTGAGGCGAGGATAGACGCGGCGGGCGTTGCCTTCAAAGATCTTGGCCTTGTCCTCGGTGCTAAGCGGCAGCGCATCGATGTAGCGGCGGGTGTCGTCGAAGTGATGACCCGTTTCCGGATCGATGCCGCGGACCGCACCGACCATTTCCGACGCGAACAGGATGTTCTCGACCGGGATCACCCGGGTCAGCAGCTCGATGCCGGGCAAATGATAGACGCAGGTATCGAAGAACACGTTCTTCAGCAGATGCTCCGACAGCGGCGGCAGCTTCATGTCCTGCGCGAGGCCCCGGTAGCGGCCCCAGTGATAGGGCACCGCGCCGCCGCCATGCGGGATGATGAACCGCAGGGTCGGGAAGCGCTTGAACAGATCGGAAGTCAGGAACTGCATGAAGGCGGTGGTGTCGCCGTTGAGGTAATGCGCGCCGGTGCCGTGGAAGCAGGGATTGCAGGACGAGGAGACATGGACCATCGCCGGCACGTCGAGCTCGACCATTTTCTCATACAGCGGATACCACCATTCATCGGTCAACGGCGGATCGCACCAGTAGCCGCCGGCCGGATCGGGATTGAGGTTGCAGCCGACGAAGCCGAGCTGCGTCACGCAGCGCTCCAGCTCCTCGATGCAGTTCGCGGGCTTGACGCCCGGGCTCTGCGGCAACTGGCAGACGGGAACGAAGTTCTGCGGAAACAGGGTGCAGACCCGGTGGACGAGGTCGTTGCAGATCGTCGTCCATTCGCGGCTGGTCGCTTCCTTGCCGACATGATGCGCCATGCCGGCGGCGCGCGGCGAGAAGACCGTGACGTCGGTGCCGCGCTCCTTTTGCAAACGAAGCTGCGCACCCTCGACGCTCGAGCGGATCTCGTCATCGGTGATGCCGAGATTGGTGGTGAGCGGCCGGCGCGATCTGTCGGCGAGACCGGCGAGCTGCTTGTCGCGGAAGATCTGCAGCTTGGCCGGCTCGGTGGTGTAGTGGCCGTGACAATCGATGATCATGATTATTTCCTTACGCGGGTGTCAGTGGGTGACGGATGACGGGATCGCGCCGGTCAATTCCGTTTCGCGCGGCTTGACGCGCATGGTGGCGGCGATGGCGGAGGCGACGAACAGGAAGCCGGCGATGCCGACCAGTGCCCAGGAGAAGCTTCCGGTGGAATCCTTGATCAGGCCGATGCACCACGGACCGATCAGCCCGCCGAACTGCGCCAGCGTGTTGACCATCGCGATCGAGGCGGCGCCGGCTGCGCCGGTTAGCAGCGAGGCGTTGATGCTCCAGAACAATGGATTGCCGGCGTTCAGGCTGAAGCCGACGATGCACAGGAACACGAAGGCCAGCACCGGGCTCGCGACATAGGCGCTGCCGAGCATCGCGACCGCGGCGAGCAGATAGACGGCGGCGAGATGAAACTTGCGATCGCCTGTCTTGTCCGAGCTGCGGCTGACCACGATGGTGCCGACGACGCCGAGCAGCGGCGGGATCGCCGAGAGGAAGCCGACCTGGATGTTGCTGAGATCGCCCATGCCCTTGATGATCTGCGGCAGCCACAGCAAGAGGCCGTAGATGCCGACCAGCGCGCAGCCGAACAGCGCCGCCAGCAGCCAGACCCTGATATCGAGCACGCATTCGATCAACCTGTGCTGCCCTTGCTGCTCGATCTCCGCCCGCTCGGCGGCGAGCTCGCCCTCCAGCCAGGCGGCCTGCTCCCTGGTGAGCCAGCTCGCCTTGGCCGGGCGGTCGGTCAGATAATAGAGCGTGAACAGGCCGAGCAGAATGGTCGGCACACCCTCGGCGATGAACATCCATTGCCAGCCATGCAGGCCGGCCGTGCCGTCATACCAGGTCATGATGCTGGTCGAGATCGGCCCGCCGGCTACGGCCGAGAACGAGCCGGCGATGATGTAGCCGGCGACCGCGCGGGCGCGATAGCGCGAGGGGAACCAGTAGGTCAGATAGAGCACCACGCCGGGCATGAAGCCGGCTTCCGCGACGCCGAGGCCGAACCGCATCACGTAGAGGCTGAGCGGATTCCAGACAAAGGCGGTGAGTGTGGCGACGAGGCCCCAGGTGATCAGGATTCGCGCCAGCCAGATCCGCGCCCCGAGCCAGTGCAGCATCAAATTGCTCGGCACCTCGAGCACCATGTAGCCGAGGAAGAAGATGCTGGCCGCAAAGCCGAAGATCGCGGGGCTGAGCCCGAGATCCTTGTTCATCGTCAGCCCGGCATAACCGAGATTGATGCGGTCGAGATAGTTGAAGAACATCATGACAAAGAGGATCGGGATCAGCCGCCAGTAGACCCGGCGGATGGTTTGCTGTTCGAGCTCGCTGACGGACGCCTGGCCCATTGGATTCTTCCCTTGCTTTTTGTTGTCGCGCCTGTGATCCGAGCCGGGCGGAACGCCTGTTATTCGCGGCGATTTCGCATGGCTGACCGGCAGCGCGTGTTGCCCCTTGGAGGGACCGCGTTTTGGCGCCAAGATCGGGAAACGGTCCTGGGAGGTCAAATACCGCTTTGACCCGTCACTTATAGGGAATCGGAATAAGCGATGGACTACAGGCAGCTTCGCTATTTCATCGCGGTGGCCGAGGAGCTCAGCTTCAGCCGCGCCGCCAAACGGCTGCATGTCAGCCAGCCGCCGCTCAGCACGCAGATCAAGGCGATGGAGGAGGAGCTCGGCACGAAACTGTTGTCGCGGACGCGGCGTGCCGTGGAGCTCACCCAGGCCGGCCAGTTGCTGCTGGAGCACGCGCGCCGCGCCGTCAGCGAGCTCGACCTCGCGTCGGAGACCGTGCGGCGTGCCGCGCGCGGTGAAGCCGGTGCGGTTCGTGTGGGCTTCACGGATTCTGTTCCGATGCTCGACATGTTCGCCGAACTGTTTCGCAGCTTCCGCGCCAGCTATCCGCGGGTAAAGATCGAGCTCCGGCACATGTCGACGGCGAAGCAGCTCCAGGCCCTCGCCGACGCCGAGCTCGATGTCGCGATCATGCGGCCGCCGCTCGACTTCCGGCCGGCGGCCGACTTGCAGGTCCATGTCGTCTGGCGCGACCGGTTGATGGTGTTCCTGCCGATCGATCATCCGCTCGCCACAGCGCCCGGCAAGCTCAGCGTTGCCGATCTTGCCGAGCATGAATTCGTCGGCATGGCGGAGAGCGGTTGCGGCGTCGGCGATCAGGCTGCGATGCTGTGCCGGCGCGCGGGCTTTGCGCCGCGCATCGCGCAGGAGGCGCATGAATTGCGCACGGTGCTCAGCCTCGTCGCGGCAGGGATCGGGCTTTCGATCCTGCCGTCCTGCTACCAGCAGGCCGGCGTCATGAACGTCGTCGCCAAGACGCTCGATACGCCCGACGCCGAAAGCCGCATGCTGGTGGCGATGCGCTCGAACGCCTCGCTGCTGCCGCGCCGGTTCGTCGAATGCGCATTGCAGGCGGCATCGCGCAGTGCGCCACCGCTCATCCCCGAGGTCGCCGCAGCGAGCCGCTGATCGAGCCACGCGGAAGGCGACCGGCCGCCTGGCGCGTGTCGCACGCGACGGTCCGCGCACCCCATACTTTCGTTGGCAGTAGTCTCCCGGAATGCAGTCTGGCGCTGCACTTGCATAGCTGAATCTCAGGTGCTGGGGCGCCGATTCGTCGTGGTCTCGCCTGCGACGGCAATGTCGCGGGCGAATGGTTGGTGATGCGCGCCCGCAGCTGATCGAGATCTGCGGAGACGACAACATGCACGTTCTCACACGTGCGGCGGTCCTGCTTGGGGCGATGTCGCTGACATCGCCGACCCTGGCGCGCGACGACGGCCGCTACGCCAATTCACCGTTAAAACCCTGGTTTGAAAGCCTGCACAGCGGCTATGGACAATGCTGCTCGGACGCCGACGGATCGGTGGTTGCCGATCCGGACTGGGAGTCGGATCACGGCCATTATCGCGTGCGCATCGACAGCGAATGGGTTGTGGTGCCGAACGAGGCCCTGATCACCGAGCCGAACAAGATCGGACGAACCATGGTGTGGAAGCACTATATCGACGGCCACCCGCGCGTGCGCTGCTTCATGCCGGGCAGCATGACCTGAGGTGCGGTCTCACGTGGGCGTGCGGCGCGTGAGGAAGCGCGTGATCACGCCGCCGAGCGCGGCGTGGTCGAGCGGCTCGGCGAGCGATGCCTTGGCGATGTCGACCATGGCATCGGGCGCGAGGCCGCGGCGCAGGTCGCACAGCGCGTCGGCATAGTCGGCGGCAAATTCCGGATGCGGCTGCACCGACAACGTCGTGCCGTTGGCATAGAGCAGCCCGGCATGCGGCGTGAATTCGGATGACATGATGGTGCGTGCGGAGGCGGGCGGGATGATCACCTGGTCCTGGTGTGAGGCGGCCACAGCGATCGTCTCGCCGGCGAGCAGGCCGTTGTCCGGCGCGAGTTGATAGACGTGCCGGCCGATGCCCCAGCCCTTCTCGGACTTGCGCACGGTGCCGCCGAGCGCCTGCGCGATCAGCTGATGGCCGAAGCAGACGCCGACCATCGGAACATGCTTGTCATGGGCCGCGCGCACGAAGGCTTCGAGCGGCGCGATCCATTCGACATCGTCATAGACGCCTGCCGCAGATCCCGTGATCAGGATCGCATCCAGCGTGGCTGGATCGGGCAGCGCCTCGCCCCTGGCGACGCTCACGACGTCGCAGGTGACAGATGGATCTGAAGTGGTCACCATCCGCTGGAACATCTGCGGATAGCTGCCGTGGCGCTCGCGGTATTGCGGGCTGACGAGCCCGGTTTCGATGATGGTGATGCGGGGCATGAAACGCGCTGACGGAGGAGCGAGGATGACCCAGCCTTTACTCCGAAAGCACTGATAGAAACAAGCTCCGCACACCCGTCATTGCGAACGAAGCGAAGCAATCCATTGCTCCGCGGGCGGATAGATGGATTGCTTCGTCGCTTCAGCGCAAAATTGCTTTGCAATTTTGTCGCGAGCTCCTCGCAATGACGGGGATGCAAATCGGCAGATCCCAGGATGAGAGGATGTCCGGCGCCGGATCGTCGATCAATTCTGCGACGGTGCCGCCGCATCGATCGTCGCGGTGTGCTGCGCTGCCGGCGTCGTGCCGGCGATCGCAGGCGTCGTCGCCACGATCGCAGGCTCGGTGCGGTAGCGCGGCAGCTGATCCTCGAGCGAATAGCCGACGCAGAGCGCAAGGCTCGACCACACCGCCATGCTGAAATACAGCGACATCCAGGCGATCTCCTCGCGCCATTCGGCGATGTCGTGGGTCACGACCCAGCGCCGGCTGACGTCGCGCAGGCCGTCGAGCGGATGCAGCAGCGTGCCGCCGGCGGCGAGATTGGCGCGCCAGCGGTTCAGATACATCGGGACGTCGACGGTCATCAGGAAGGCGAGGAACGCGGCGATACCGACGATCGCGACGACGAAGGCCCAGCGCACCGGGCCGTGAAACTCCGGCAGCAGCCGGCACAGCGCGATCCCGACCAGGAAGAACACCACGGCCCAGATCGAATTCTCGATCGCATTGCAGAGATAATGGGTGGTCAGCACCGCATACCAGGAGAAGCATTCCGCGATCACGATCAGCGGCACGATGATCCAGGCGATGGTCACGGTGGTCTCGGCGCCGGTCATGGTGCCGAGCTGATGCAGGATGATCGCCCATTGCGCGGCGAAGCAGACCTCGGCGACGGTGGCGACGGTGCGGCCGACCACGACGCTCGACAGCCAGGTGTCGAACAGGCAGATGCGCTGCACGTCGGCGCGCGGCAGCACCGAGCGGAAGGCGCAGCCGAACACATAGGCGGCGCAGAGCAGCATCATCAGGCCGATGCCGGAGGTGTTGCTGAAGCTGCCGCTCGCCTGCTCATGGAACTGGCGGTACAGCGCGAACCAGACCGCGATGTTGGCGGCGCTGACGAGGCTCAAGAGACCCCACCACCGGACCACTGGATTCGACCAAGCCAGCGAAACCGGCCGTGCCCGCCGTTCCATGCTCATTCACCGCTCCGCGTGTAACCGAATTGATATCGAACTGTAGTAATTCTGTCATAGAAGGCGACGAATCACGACTAAAAAATGCGTGTGGCGCGGGGCCGGGCGGCTACGGATTGTGACAGCGTTTGTGACAGCGCGGCGTTTGTGACAGTGAGCGGCGGCCCGGCGTTTGTGACAACGCGTAGCCCGCCACACCCCTCTCGTCATTCCGAGGTCGCGCTTCGCGCGCCCGGAATGACGACGGGAGAGACCTGCCTCTCCAGCCTTCGCGATGGTGATCGAATGTGGCATCCGCGGCGGGTAGGCAGGCTCCGCCCGATCCTCTACAGAACGGCCTTCATTTTTCAGGCCGAACCCGCACGGGCTGGCTTCAAGCGAAGGCGCCTCGTGACGACGGACATCACGGCTAGCTACGACCCGCTGCTGCGCAGGATTCACTGGGCGACGGCAGTGCTGTTCATCGCCGCGATGCTGATCGGGCTGTATTGCGGGCTGCAGCCGGCGGGGACGTCGCCGCGGCGCGAACTGCTCGAGCTGCACAAGTCGCTCGGCGTCACCCTGTTCTTCCTGGCGATCCTGCGGCTGATCGTGCGCGCGGCGACCACGGCGCCGCCGGAGCCGGGATCGTTCTCGCCGCTGGTCCGGATTGCAGCAAGGCTCAATCACTGGGCGCTCTACGCCATCCTTTTCGTGATGCCGGTGACCGGCTACATGTTCTCGTCGGCAGGCGGTTACTCGCTGCGCTATTTCTGGACCTTCAGCTGGCCGCGCCTGTTCGCCGACAACAAGGCGGTGGCGGAGGCCGGTGAGCTTGCGCATGGCGCGCTCGCCTATGTCGTTTATGCCGTGGTCACGCTGCATATCGCCGCGACGCTCTGGCATGTCGTCGTGAAGAAGGACGAGACGCTGGCGTGGATGTGGCCGCGCGCGAGCCGTCGTCCGTCCTGAAGTTCGGGTTAGATCAGTCTAGCGGCAAACTTTGCTGCACCTCTCCCGCTTGCGGGGGAGGTCGACGCGCGACGAGCAACGCAAAGCGTTGTCCGGAGCGCGGCGGATGGGGGCTCTCTCCACAGTATGATTC
>NZ_JASGSR010000185.1:0-11534 GCF_040446015.1 Bradyrhizobium sp. INPA03-11B | reverse complement strand
CGCGGCCGCTAACCGCGACAGGCCATTCCTCTCGGAATGCTCCGACGATAACCGATCGCGCTATTACAAGGATGGGTAGAGCGAAGCGAAACCCATCGCCCGGTTGTCGTTTCGATAAGCACCGAAAAATTTGGACCCGTCATCCTGAGGTGCTCGCGTAGCGAGCCTCGAAGGATGCGCGGCCCGGCCGGTGGCCGTGCATCCTTCGAGGCTCGCAAGAGCTCGCACCTCAGGATGACGGACAAGCGAGGAGCGCGCGATGACAGGCCCCGCGAAGTCCTGGACAGTCAATCCGCAGAGCCCCGGATTACGCTGCGCCGCATCCGGGCTACGGAGGAGAACCGCACGTAAAAACGCCGCCCGGAATTGGGCGGCGTTTTGATTCAGGTAGTGCAGAGGGTGTTGGCGGATAGCGTACCCGAAGATTGTGAAATTTCAATCACGGTAACCGGGATTGACCCGGTCGAGCTTGCGCAGCAGCGGCGGCCAGACCAGCTGGGTGGAGCGCAACTCGGCACGGTCGGGGTTGGACAGCAGCTCGGTGTTCTTGTCGATCGCGAGCTGGTCGACCGGATAGGCGATCGGTCCGAGCGCGCGGGTCGCCACCTGCATCGAGCAGGCGCGCTCCAAATGGTACATCCGCTCGAAGGCGGACGCGACCGAGCGGCCGACCGTCAGCGTGCCGTGATTGCGCAGCAGCATGTGGTTCTTGGTGCCGAGATCGCGCTGCAGGCGCGGGCGCTCGTCATGATCGAGCGCGATGCCTTCATAGTCGTGATAGGCGAGATCGTGGGTCACGAGTTGCGCGGTCTGGTTCAGCGGCAGCAGCCCGTCGGGGCCGCTCGACACCGCAGTGCCGTCGATCGTGTGCAGATGGAGCACGCAGCCGGCGTCCTCGCGCTCTTCGTGGATCGCCGAATGGATGGTGAAGCCGGCCGGGTTGATGCTGTACTCGCTCTGCGAAAGCTGGTTGCCGTCGAGGTCGACCTTGACCAGGCTCGACGCGGTGATCTCGTCGAACATCAGCCCGTAGGGATTGATCAGGAAGTGATGCTCGGGGCCGGGCACGCGGGCCGAGATGTGGGTATCGACCAGATCGTCCCAACCATAGAGCGCGACCAGCCGGTAACAGGCGGCGAGATTGATCCGCTGCTCCCATTCCGCCGCACTCATATTCGACGGCACTTCCTTCAGGCGTGCTTCCGCTGGCGACATGGCCGATTGCTCCGTTGATGGCTGTTTCCTGCGTCGAGCCTACCGTCGGCGCCGGATCGCGGCAAGGCAGCGTAACGGCGTGACAGTCATGTCAGCATGCGACGGCTGGTCCACGATCCGGGAGATCATGCTCCGGAAGTGGGCAGGAGCGTAACGGACGTGCTGCGCGCTACGGCGCCGGGATCGCCAGCAGGCTCGAGATGCTGCGGCCGCGGATGTCGTAGACGCGGGCGAACACCACATCGTCGCGCTTGATCTCGACCATCACGGGCGCGGCGAGACCCTTGCAGTAGAACTCGCCGAGCGTCATCGCGAAGTCGGCGGCATTGCTGTCCCAGCCGATCGTGAAGTCGGGCCCGAGCGCGACCTGCGCGGGGCGCTGCGGTCCGCACACGGCGACCTTCCACTTGCGGTTCTGGGGCGGCACTTCCTGCCGCTCCGCCAGCTGCTCGCGCAGCCCGTCGGAGGCCTGCTTCAGCGCCAGGCCCCAATAGTCCAGCATGAAGAAGTTGTCGGCGGTCCGCACCGTGCCGGCGATGTGGTTGAAGTGCGTGTATTGGTACGGATGCAGGCGGATCATTTCGCTGAGCGGCAGCAGCAGGCCGAACGCGAACACCGCGAGTGCCGCAGGCTGCCAGGCGCGGCGGTTCTCGCCGAGCCAGTCCATGCCGCGGGCGAATGCGACGCCGGCGAGCACCGCCATCGGCGGGATCACGAAAATGAAGTGGCGGATACCGTTGTAGAGCGCCGGCCGCTTCACCATTGCGATCACCAGCGGCAAGGTCGCCGCCAGCGTCAGCATCAGCATGATCGACTTGCGCTTCGCGGTCACATCGATGCGCGACAGCGACATGAAGGTGGTGACGACGGCCGCGGTCAGCAGCACCAGCATCACTTCGGGAAGCTGCAGCGCGAACAGCGTGGGCAGATAGGACCACGGCATGTCCGGCACCGACACCAGCGCGCCGTCGAACATCTCCTTCCACGGTTTCTCGAAGAAGTGCGAGAAGTAGGTCACCGCTTCCAGCGGATGCCCGGGCTCCATGATCGACCACGGCCAGATCAGGCCCATCACGAGATAGCCGAGAACAAGCCCCGGCAGCAGCACATAGACGACGTGGGCAAAACGATGGGTCGCCTCGCGCGCGCCCTGCTTGCGGAATTCCTCGATGAAGAGCGGGATGAAGCCGACCACGGCGTAGATCAGAGCGAGCCCGCCGAGGACGCGGCAGCCGATCGACAGGCCAGCCCCCAGGCCCACGATCAGGATCGTGCGCGGCGAGGGCGCCGGATATTCCTCGATCAGGCGGACGAGACCCAGGATCAGGACGATCATCGCCACGGCGAACGGCGCATCCTTCGGGTTCATGAACATGTGGCCGTAGAAGGTCGGGCACAGCGCCAGCAGCAGCAACGCAGCCAGTCCCGCCAGCGGGCCGCCGACGCGGCGCGCCAGCCGCCAGGTTACCGCGAGGCCGATGACGCCGACGACCGCGCCGAGCAGGCGGCGCGTCTCGAACAATTCGAGCGGAATGACCTTGTGCAGCAGGGCCGCAGCCATATCGAAGCCGCCGCCGTACATATAGAGGTTGGCGAACGACAGCGCGCCGGTGTCCTTGAACCCGGACCCGTACATGCGCAGCAGGAGGTCGGCATATTCTGCGTGGGTGTAATCGTCCCAGCCCAGGCCGTAGTCGCGGAAAGTGAGGCCGGCGACCACGGCGACGACGCCGAGGACGAGGAATGCGAGATCGTCGCAGGTCTTCTCCACGGAGCGCCGCGCAGGCGCCTCGATGGCAGACGTCGTAATCGATGACATAGCTAGTGGTACCGGCGTGCCTGTGGCCCAGTTTGGCGCTTTAGGGCCTCATTCCCCGGCATCCATAGCGCAGTTCCGTTTCCGAGTAATTGGTAATTGTGGCGTAATTTCCCAGATGCGTTGCAATAAATTGGCAGCAATTCGTAGCCAGTAAATCTACGGAAGCAGGGCGCCGACGCCGTTAGGTGTGGCCGCGAGAAAGGCGCGTGCCCACGCGGTTAAGCGGGATTTTAGGGAACTCTGTCTACAATTGGCGGTTGGCGGTGTGGGCAATATGACGGTATCGTGGCGTTGGTGGCCCGCACCCATTTTCGGTTGGGTCTCCCGGGGGTTAGTTCGATGAAGGTTGGTCTGTTGGTCGTCGGCGCGGGCCTGGTCGTGGCGGGCTTGGCGGCGGTCGGCTTGGGAATCCCCTACAAGGAATTCAGCGTCGGCGGCACCTTGATCATGACAGGCGTGACCGGCGTGTGCACGGGCGCGATCGTGCTGGCGCTTGCCGCCGTGGTTGGGGAACTGCAAATCATCGCCGCGCGGCTCGAGCCCGGTGCCGCGGATGCCAGGGTTGAGGTTCCGCCTGCAACTTCCCCGCGCAATGCCCCTGACGATGCGGTGTTCCCGCCGCCGCGCGAGCCGAAGGTCGCCGCACCCCCGCCGGCCGCGCCAGCGGCTGCAGCCCCGCCGCCCTGGCACGACGAACTTGCCCCGCGCGCCGCGTCCGCCGAGGCCCCGCCGCCCGCGCCGGGCGCAGCGCCCGCGGATGGCAGCGCGCCGCCGAAGCGGCGCAACCTGCTGTTCTCCTCCTCGCGCAAGGAGCGTGAGCGGTCCGAGACACGGGCCGCCGAGCCGCTGACGCCGGATCTGCTGTCGCCGGAACTGCGTCCGGGCCCGGCCGCCGCGGCAGACCCCTCGCCTGCAACATTCGACGATGCGTGGCCGAAGGCCGATCGGCCGAGATCGGTCGACGTCGCCCCGCGGCGTGGCCCACGGGCGCCGTCGACCTTCGGCGAGGCGCAGTCGGCGGCCGCGTCGTCGCCGTCATCAGGCCATCCGCCGCCGCCACAGGAGCAGCCCCCGGTGACCGTGCTCAAATCGGGCGTCGTCGACGGCATGGCCTATTCGCTCTATTCGGACGGATCGATCGAGGCGCAAATGCCCGAGGGCATGATGCGGTTTGCCTCGATCGACGAGCTCCGCTCGCATCTGGAGCAAAGGCCGTAGATCTACGGCAATACTTGCGAACGGCCGGCCCGAAGTCTAAAACACGGCAGTTCTTGTCAGATTTCCTGTAATCCGCTCATATTCGCGAAGTAGTGCGCGATTCTGTTGATGTATTGTCGCGCGCGGATACTGCCCGAACGGCGTGCGGCGCCGCGCCGTCGAGAGCACGGGGAAGGTTGAGCCATGTCCGATACGTCAGGCAAAACGCCGGTCGAACTGACCGCCAACATCGTTTCGGCCTATCTCAGCAACAATCCGACGCCGGCCTCGGACATTCCGAACCTGATCGGTCAGGTCCATGCCGCGCTGCTGCGCGTGTCGAGCGGGCGCAGCGATATGCCGAGCGAGCCGGCCAAGCCTGCGGTGTCGATGAAGAAGTCGATCACGCCGGAATATCTGGTGTGTCTCGAGGACGGCAAGCGCTTCAAGTCGCTCAAGCGCCATCTGCGCACCCAGTACAACATGACCCCGGAGCAGTATCGCGACAAATGGGGGCTGCCGGCCGACTATCCGATGGTGGCGCCGAACTACGCGGTGGCGCGATCGCAACTCGCCAAGAAGATGGGACTTGGCCAGCAGGCGCGGAAGCGGAAATAACAGCTTACGCGGCGGACGCCAGCGCCTCACGCGCATCGTTGCGGATGCGATCGACCATCGAGCGCAGGCCGTTGGAGCGCTGCGGCGTCAGATGGTCGCGGAAGCCGAATTCGTCGAACAGCGCCAGCGCGTCGGTGTCGAGGATTTGCTTCGGCGAGTGCCCGGAGAACAGCGTCAGCACGATTGCGACCAGGCCGCGCACGATGTGGGCGTCGCTGTCGCCGATATAGATCAGGCGCGGTTCGCCGTTGGCATCGCGCTCGACCCGCTTCGACAGCCAGACCTGGCTGACGCAGCCCTGCACCTTGTTCTCGGCCGAGTGCTCCGCCTCAGACAACGGTTCAAGGGTGCGGCCGAGCTCGATGACGTAGCGGTAACGGTCGTCCCACTCGTCCAGCAGCGCAAAATTGTCCCTGATTTCGTCGATCGTCGTCATCGTGGCCCACGTCCTGTCCTTAACGGCTTATATAGGAAGGCGGGCCGCGAAAGCGACGAAAATGGAACCGGTTCCCTGCGGTTTTGACGTGTTTTCTTCACGCGAACCGGCGCCACTTTGCTCGAAAGGGCGCTGGTTTGCGCTCACGGCATCGGCGGCAGGCGGAATTCGATGGTCTGGTCGTCTGCGGTCAGCGTGTCGCGGGAGGCGGAGGCAGAATCGGCATCGTCCTTGCCGATCGAGCCGGTGTGATCGGGCGGCTTCTTGTCGGTGATCATCTGGTAGAGCTTGCGCGCACCGTCGGTTGCGCGCTGGCCGATCGCGGTCGCGGCCTGGCCGCCGACTTCGCAGGCCGACGGCTGACGCTTGCAGAACTGACCCATGTCGCTGATCGTCGCGGTCGCGGCCGACACCGCGTCCGATGCGCTGATCTGCGGCGTCTTGTCCGCTTCAGGAGTTTTGTCTCTCGGCAGCAGCACGAGCACAAGCCCGAGCCAGAATGCCAAACGCAGCAGGAAGAACATGGCGCGATCCCGGTCGTCTATCTTGTCTTGCTTCTTCGCGGTCGATGCCGCTGTTTGCCTCAGAGTTAGCATCGGTCGATAAATCGGAAGTATCTGCATTGAAGTAAATCCGCCGAAAAATCGCGGAAAATTCGCCTGAATTGATTCGCCGTAAATATTCGATTGATGGCGGCTTTTGGCTGCCCGAGACGCAGGCTGCGCCGCGTCCACCATTTCGAAACCATAGATCGTCGCACCCGGAAACCAGCCGTTCACCATCCCCGACAAATGACCGGTGAATGGCAGCCTCGAAGCCTCGTCAATGCACCGTGTTTGGCAGTGGGCCACCGCGCCTTAGCGTTCGCTTAAGTTCGCTCTGACACGTTGACCTGCAATCACGAAGGAGGCGTTCCGGCGCGTCTGTCTTGACGATTGAGCCGAAGCGCGAGTGCTGTGAGTAGTTTGAGTCTGATCCGCGATTGCCTGGATGCGCTGCTGCATCCGTCGGCGCAATATGATGCGCTGACGCGTGCGCGCCATCGTGCCTTCATGGCGCCGCGGCTGCTCGGCAGCCTGGCGGCGCTGGCTTCGTTCCCGGCCTTTCTGGCGATGCGCGGCGCGCCGACGGCGATCGAGGTCGCGGCGTTCGCCTGGCTGATCGCGCCGATCCTGCTGTCCTGGTTCCTGTCGCGCACCGGCCGCTACGAGGGCGCCCATGTGCTGTCGTCGCTGGCGCTCGCCGGTCTCGTGATGATGATCGCCGCGACCACCGGCGGCATCGCGTCGTTCGCCGCGGTGTGGCTCGTCGTGATTCCGATCGAGGCCGCGCTGTCGGCCTCGCGGCGCGTGGTGGCGTTTGCGTTTGCGCTGGCGATGATCTGCGCGGCGCTGCTGAGCGTGCTGGCGCATTATCACGTGCTGCCGGCCGTCGATCCCGCGGTGGCGTCGAACGGCACGCTGGTCGGTTTCGGCGTGGTGTCGGCGATCTTCTATGCGGCCGGGCTCGCCTTCGGCGCGGAATCGCTGGCGCGCACCAGCGTGGCGCTGCTTTATGTCGAGGAAGAGCGCTACCGCCTGCTCGCGCATAACATGAGCGACGTTCTGTCGCGACACAGCCGCAACGGCGCGGTGCGCTTCATTTCGCCCACGGCCGAGATCATGCTCGGCGTGCCGGCGTCGCGGCTGTCGGGCCACGGCCTGTTCGATCGCGTTCATGTCGCCGATCGCCCGGCCTATCTCACCGCGCTGTCGGACGCCGCGCGCGGCGAATCCCGCAGCGTCGAGTTCCGGGTGCGCCGCGACGGTGCGCGCGGCGAGGCTGCCGGCGAATTCATCTGGGTCGAGATGCGCTGCCGCGCGCTCGACCAGACCTCGGCCGACGCGGAAGTCGTCGCCGTGATGCGCGACGTGACCGATCGCAAGGTGCAGGAGCAAGCGCTCGAGCAGGCGCGCAACGCGGCCGAACAGGCCGACGCCTCGAAGACGCGCTTCCTCGCCACCATGAGCCACGAACTGCGCACCCCGCTCAACGCCATCATCGGCTTCTCCGAGATGATCGCGCAGGAAGACGTGCTCGGGCTCGACGCGGCCCGCCGCAAGGAATACGCCCAGCTCATCAACGACTCCGGGCAGCATCTGCTGTCCGTCGTCAACGGCATCCTCGACATGTCGAAGATGGAGTCCGGTAATTTCGAGATCTCGCCGGAGCCGTTCGCGCCGCGGCCGGCGCTGCTCAATTGCTGCAACCTGGTGGCGTTGAAGGCGCGCGAGAGCGGCGTCGACCTCGTCACCCGCGTGGGCGACGACCTGCCGGTCGTGAACGGCGATCCGCGCGCGTTCAAGCAGATCGTGCTCAATCTGGTTTCCAACGCCATCAAGTTCACCGAGCGCGGCGGCAAGGTGACCGTGTCGGCCGGCGTCGAGGGCTCGCGGCTCTTGCTGCGGGTCTCGGACACCGGCGTCGGCATCGCCGCCGACGATCTCAAGCGGATCGGCGATCCGTTCTTCCAGGCCGGCAAGACCTATCAGCGCCGCCACGAGGGAACGGGCCTTGGCCTGTCGATCGTCAAGGGGCTGGTCGGCCTGCATCACGGCGAGATGAATGTGGAGAGCAAGGTGGGCGAGGGCACCATCGTGTCGGTCGCGCTGCCGCTGGCGTTCACCCCGCCGGCCGCCGTCGAGCCGTCCAGCAATGTCTCGACCCTGAAGCCCGCGCTGCGATCCGGTCTCCAAGAGCAAACCCATCAGGTGAAGAAGAGTGCCTAGACAGACTTTGGATGATGACGAAACGCCGCGCCGTCGCCGCGGCGCCAAGGCAGTAGCCATCGCGGCCGAGGAAGAGCGCGGCCTCGTCCTGCGCCTGCTGCTGCACAGTCCGAAGGATCTGGTTGCCGGCGTACTGGCGACGTCTGCCATCGTTGCGATCCTGATCAATGCGCTGTTCCTGCAGGCTGGCCGTCATCCGTCGCCGATGTTCGGCGGTTCGGTGGTGATGCTGCCGCCGCCGGCCCCGGCTGCCGCGGTCACCAGCCCAATGCCGCGCCCGCGTCCCGCCGAGGCTGCCGCCCGGTCGGTCGAGCCGGCCGCCATGGAGCCGCCGAGGCCGGTCGACGTGAAGCCGGTGGAGACCAGGCCGGCCGAGACCAGGTCCGTTGAAGCCAAGCCGGAACCGAAGCCGGTTGAAGCCAAGCCGGTCGATCCGATGGCCAACCTGGTGCTGAAGTCGACCGCCGCGCCGCCGGCGGCCGCACCGTCCCCGGCCGCCGCGCCGTCCAGCGTCATTCGTCCGCCGGCGCCGATCCCGACCCAGCATCTGAGCCCGGCCGGCAAACGCATCGCCGCGGTCCAGCGCACGCTGACCGAATATGGCTACGGCCAGCTCAAGCCGACCGGCACGATCGGTGCCGACACCCAGCACGCGATCGCGAAGTTCGAGCGCGCACGCAAGCTGCCGGTGACCGGCCAGATGTCCGATCGTCTGGTGCGCGAGCTCGGCACCATGATCGGGCATTCGATCGATTAAGCCGTGCACCTACCCGATGGCGTGACTCGAAGAAGGCTACGCCCGGATTGCCCCAATAGCGACCAAGTTCGTGCGGCAGCAAATATGTCGCGACGGGCCAAACTCGGCAGTCCGCCAATCGGCGGTCTCATTTGGTTCACGCCGGATTTTGCTTTCCCGGTCCTCTGAGTGCCCTTGTCAAATCTTGGATATCCTTGAGATCTTCGAGACCATCGACGAGTGACATGATGCGTTCTGCAGCAGCTTTACCGACGACTGGCACGGCAAAGTTCATGAATTTCCGTTCAAGCGACGATCGCGAGAGCGGGCGTTGCGCATCACCTTCAGGGATCTCCACGGTCTCGCGCTCGGACTGACCGTCTGCGAATAGAATCTCGACGCTTGCGCCGCGCCCTTGGGCAGTCTCGCAATAAGCGACTCTGCGGGCTTCACGGAGGTCTTCTCCACCAAAGCCATCACGTCCCGTCCTTGCCAGCGATCCTTCTCGAATTGCGAGACTGTCACATCACCGTCGAGAATAGCCATGGCAAGGCAAACTGGAAGGCTGTGATCTGCGGTACCATTTGTCTGCGGCCGGAACTTCGAGGGATCCGCAACGCGCTCGATGATCCCGGGATAGGTCTCAACCGTGATCGTCCGTATATCTTGCGTTCGACCTTTGATCCGTGTGGAAAGTGATGCGCCAGCTTCGGCCACAGCCTGCAGTTCGATCTGAACAGGAAAGCGCTTGAATGCCACGCGAGGCAGCCGGTATCGGGCAAGTTCGAGATCGACGGCAAACCCCTCCTTCACAGGTTTCATCTTCGACGCCAGCCATTCCAGCGTGCCGGATGGGCCGGTAAAGCCCTGCGCGGCAAGGCGCGTTACAAATACGCCATCAGCCGCGGTTGCCGCGAGCCCCATGGCTTTCATCATGCTGATAGCGCCACTGTTGACGACAAAACTCGTGAATCCACGAGCACCTGATATTCCCACCGCGTTTGCGATCGCTTCCCTTGGGAGTCCCCAGACCTTGCCCGCAATCAGAGGGATGCCATACGAGGCTGCACACAACGGATGGAAGCCGCGCTCGAGAAAGGAGATGGCATCATTCACGCGCGTGCTGGCCTCATAGCCGACCACCATCGCCTCGATCAGATCGCGGCCGCTTCGCCCGCGCTCTTCGCAGAGCGCAAGCGCTGTCGGAAGCACCTCGCTTGGATGAAGCGGCTCGGTACCGATGTAGGTATCGTTCATATCGAGTGAGCGGACGAGGACTCCGTTCACGAACAGCGCACCTTCTACGGTCGCGCTTCGCGGATAGCCGATCACGGTTGCTGCATTGCCATCCCCGAATGTTTTCCGGATGGTCGTCTCGGCGATGTTTGCGGGCTCTGACCCGACAGATCCGAACGCGCAGCCGAGTGTATCGAGAAGCACGCGCTTGGCCGAAGCGATCACATCTGGCGGGAGAGCTTCATATCGGATCGCAAGCGCAAATTCTGCAAATTGCTGTTCGAGAGTAGCTCTCTGGTCGTCTACGTTTCTGGCGGCAAGTGCCGGGCCGACCAAACGATAACTACCGGGCCAGACGCTGCCAACGAGACTTGCCGAAACGGCAATCGTGGTTCGCCCCAAGAAATCTCGGCGCTTCATGAATGTCTCCATTATGAAAACCGGGCGACAGTAGCGAGCGCAAATATGAAGATTGTCGAACTATTGTAACGAGGCGCAGCGACGCCCGACCAACGCACCTCCCAGCCTCGTTGACGTCGATCGGAGTATCGGAGAAGTACGCCTGTTCTGGAAGGCTATCAATGTTGGTTCGGGTCATTGAATCGCGCGGGCGATGGGTTCATGGCAACCTCCGTGCATCATCGCCGATGGTCCACAAAACCGGCTGCACAAAGGCTTGGTTGGCCGCGTATTCGCTGCAAGTGGGTTCAACCCTTCCCGTGGACCCGGGCGCGGCTTGCACCGCAGCTGCAAGGATATGAGCGACGATTGTGTCGGTCAACCCGCGCAGCGTGACGACATCTGTGACAATTGGACGTGGCCGCGCTGCTGGCCTATAGGTCGGCGCATGCGATTGAAAACCAGTATTTGGGTTGCGGCCTATCTGCGCCGCTGCCAGACCGAAGGCGTGTTCGGTGCGGTCCGCAAGAAGGGCGCCGAGGAGGCCGGTGCCGTGTTCGTCAAGGTGGCGCTGATGGACGGCAACGCGATGCTGTATGCGCCGGCGCCGCAGACGGTCTATGACGACAGCCGTCCGGTCGAACGGCTGTTCGTGCCGACGGCGCCGCAGCCGGTATCCGAACCGTCAGTCGAGGAGCGATTGATCAAGGAACTGCGCTTCGATCCCGATGCCTGGATCGTCGAGACCGAAGACCGTGCCGGGCGGCACTTTCTCGATCTGGCGAAGAGCTAGGGCGCAACCTCGGCTGCTTGGGAAGCAAGCGCATTTGATGTCCGCTTGCTCCACAACGGCCGCGCAAATCCCGACATTCAACGACTTCGGGGTCGGACCAGATCCGGACACGACCGCCGCGCCCCCGAGACCGCGCGGCGTGGCCAGGCGAAGCGCGGCCGGTCGGAGCGGTGCGCCGATGCACAGCCGTTGTCGAGCATTGCGCAGTCCCGTTCGGCAGTCCGCGACCCTAGGTACGCTGCCAAGGGCCGAGCCGGTGAGCGCATCCGCGTGAGTCGGCCGGCGCGTCCCTGATAACCAAACGAGCGAAACGCCTG
>NZ_JASGSR010000184.1:0-11593 GCF_040446015.1 Bradyrhizobium sp. INPA03-11B | reverse complement strand
GCATACACCCAGCTCAAATTGACAACCGGAAGAATAATTCCGAACGGATGCAAGCTTGGTTGGTCCTATTCGGACGAAATGAAGCACTATGATCCAACGGGCGGATTGAAGATGCGATGTGTACGTTGCGTACATATCTTTTTCTGTCAGCAGCCACTCTACCCGAAATCTGGTCGTGCTTTGTTGGCCCCGTATGATACTGAGGCTGCAACTTTAGAGCTGATACAGTTCGTCTTCACGTTGCGCGAAATAATGCTCCGAGCACTGAACATTCCAATTGAAGCAATCCGCACTATTGTAGCCGTAGCCGAGATGGGCAGCTTGTCGAAAGCCGCAACCAAGCTCGGACTTAGTCAGCCCGCCGTCAGCGCTCAAGTTAAGCGATTACAGGGGCTTGTTGGCGGGCAACTGTTCGTCAAAACCGCGAATGGCACCACCTTCACCGACCTGGGCGAACTTGCCCTCCAGCAGGCACGGATAATACTCAACGCGAACGACCAGATGCTCAGGCTTGGAGGTGATGAGAATGCATCCGTGCATCGCGTTGGCCTAAGCAGTCTTTTTGCTCAAAGGCTTTTCGAGCGCGCCGGGAGGAGCGCTTTTTCGGATCTGTCTATACATGTCGATCAATCTGGTGCCATCCGCAAGGGTTTGATCGAGGGCTACATAGATGTAGCCTTCATTTTCGCTCCTCATGTCGATGCTGAACTTGCAAAAATCGTACGTGAACAGCGAGCATTTCCGGCTATCTGGGTTCGCTCGCGCGACTTTGTTCTCAGTCCCGGCGCTCCTATCCCAATAATAACGCTTCCTGGCCAGGATTGGATGACTGGACCGTTAGACAGGATGGGATCGGCTTACAAGGTCGTTCTTCACACCTCTGACTACTTGGTGAGGCTGACGGCCGTACGTCTTGGCATCGGTTTGACCGCACTGCCATCCTTCTCCCTGCCCGACGACTTGATTGAATCGCCCGACTACTATTTGCCTCAATTGTCTGATCTCCGAGCTGTGATATGTGCGAGGCCAGGACTGCGAGGTGACGTTGCGACCAGACTTGTAAAGCGGATCAAAGAAATCTTTGACGACCACATCCTCGACCCACCAGGTAAATGCGGATTGAGTAAGGGACTCTGAGATCGTCGATGACCGGGTGCATCATGGCAGCTGGCGGGCAACAACGAGCAAGAGCAATGCCCTCGGTGCAGGAGGCGGCGCCAAGACTACCCGGGCTTCATCGGAACGCCGGTGCGAAGTCTGCAACGGCACGCAACGCACCGGGCAGGCTTCAATACTGCTGCTAAGGTCGGCCAAACTGCTCACAGAGGAAACCTCTCGGCTAAGCCAAGAAGCCAGAGGGCCTGCCGTGGCCAACCGACCAATGTTCCGGCATCAGCTCGTGCAGGCGCTCAACCGCAATGACAATTTCACCATCTACAAGGCCTCGGTAACGGGCTCCGCCTTCTGCTCCGCCTTGGGCTACCGCACCGCCGCGTTCCGGCGAGTACCTCTAGCCGGCCCAGCTTGGATTTGCGTGCAGTCTCTGCGTTCGACAAGTGTAAGCTGAGCAGCTTTGCGCTCGGAGATCGCAGCACCTAGCACCAAGCGGTGACGTCCAAGCGAAACCTACCGTTGTCCACGGCTGAGAAGATGGAAACCCGACGCACCTTGCTGGGGACAATGTGCGCCGGGTCGGTTGGAGCGTTGGTGCGACACAACACTGTCTCGATAACTCGCTGCAGCGGATCGCCTCAGCGCTCCCTGGCTTTCAAGCAAGTATGATGCCTGGCTAAAGCTGCCAATCTTTCTCGCCTGATCGAGCGGCAGCCCGATCGGATTCCGACGGCGGGCGCCAATTCGTTGCGTATCACCGGAACTCCGATCTCAGACCGAACCAACAGGTCCCAGCCAAGCGATTGACAAGAGCGCTTGCCGGCGAGCTGCATTCAAGAAGCAACGAGCATTAGAAGTGTTGACTAGACTCTGGCTCGCCGTCGCTGCCGCTCGATTGCCACTCTTGGGCACGTCGAGCTAGCTTGTCGTATTCCTCGGCAATCTTCAGAAGCCTATCTCTTGACTTGCCGCATGCTAAGGATTCAGCTTTGGTTCGCGTTGCTTCCGCGCGACTTCGCCAGTGGTTGGCATCGTAGAGTTTGCTTTTCAAGTTCATGGCGTCAGCATGCAATCCATAGATCAAAGGAATGCGACACGCGCTCTCCGTATATGTACGTAACTCGTCCTCCGCGAAACGATCACGCTGCCAATTGTTTCGCACGCTCCTGATATCGCTTTGCTGTCATCGGCTACCAACAGTCGATGCAGAGCGCGCAGACCAGCGGACACGACATGCAGGCCTCGCGACGCTTCAAATCCGTCTCTTTCTGGCCCAGACGCTGATCACAAAGCGACAGTTAGCGCTTCCGTTCTCCGAAGAAGAAGAGTAGCGCCTCAGCGACGCCTGAATTGATTGCAGCAGATCAAACGAGTATTCCGCCCCCCCCGCACGAGTAAGTCCACGATGCTTGCGCTGCCGCAAATCACGCGTGCTTATGGCTCCATCAACGTGAGTGGAGCTCTTCAGTGAGGTAAGACATTGCCTTGTATTCGTGCGCCTGCGCCCGGATCTGCAAGCTCGATATATTCACAGGCCCCTTCAACGAGGGACTTGAATCGTACGTAGCGTGAGATTGTACGATCCTCGACAAGTGAGGAATACCTCGGACACACGAGAAGCTTCCTGACAGGTAGTGGGGAATTGCAGATGTCTCAAAGTTCCAAGCTTGCGTCGCGACAATCAGTTGCGATTTTCAACCCTTCTACCGAACTGGGACTGCCCCGCGCACTGGATAACATGACCGTCAAGTCGCCACTGAAAGACGACGATCGCGTCACACTCGAGGTGCGCCGTTCTTTCCTCAGCGCCTCCGGGCCTGCAATGACGGATGGAACACGTTGCATTGCAGATGGCACGCGCAGCTCTTCAAAAGAGCTGGATAGTCGGCCAGAGTCCTTTTCCGACCATGGTTCGGACGCATCGCTCCTCGATGGTTTGCTATTCTCGGCCGCATACGGTCTCGGCGAGACATCTAACGTCGTCCGCTTTTGATCGCTTCACCGCTGCTACGCCTCCCACAAGTATTCATTCCGCGTCGGCGGCTACGGGCTCATCGGCCGATTGCCCGACTACGGACTCCCGGCCGGAGGCTGCGGGCATGTCACAACCTAGGCCAGCCTCGAGATATCAAGCAATGGGAACACCAACTGCACAGTCATTGGAAGCTAGCAGCTCAATTGCCGCTCAGTCCAGCTGCAGTCTTGCAGGACGCTCGCGTAGTGCGGTCTGGTTTTAACAACGGCTCATGCTGACATTGTCGCAAAGAGATCACTAACGCAGCCTGTTGTTGAGTTAGCAGATACGAAGGGCGCTTCTGCGGCCTTGATCCTTCGGTTCCGACCCGCTTCCGGTAGACGGGTCATATCGCACCCTGCGCAGGAACAACAACACCCGGATAACAGAACGCCACGAAGAGGATATTATGAATCAAACGCAACGAGCACATTGGGTTTCACTCTTCCAGGTCTACCAGCTTGCAACCGTTTTCGTTGTTGCGACGACGGTTCTATGCTCCGGGCGGGCGCTTGCGCGCGACCAATCTCCTACAAACGAGGAAAAAGAAGCCTGCATGGACGACGTGTTTCGCTTGTGTAGTGGCCACATACCTGATCGCGCCGCGATCACCGCCTGTCTCAGAGCCAAGCAGGCGAGTTTGAGCAAGCAATGTCGGTACGTAATATCGGTCCGGGATAGTGACAAAGGCAAATCCGATCTGAAATAGCACAGCCACCTGTTCCTCAATCGGTAGGGGCTGGGGCCTATTCCCTGGCGCGAACCGCAGAGCGGCAACGGCGGATCTCGCATGCCAGCGGGTGAGCCAGAGGAGGCAGTCGAGAGGCGCAAGAAACCGATGGCCACTCACGGAACACCTTCTTCAGGTGTTGTTCGGACGGAAGCAAATGCACACACTACCCTTTGATACAGTTCTAGTCGCCAACAGGGGCGAGATAGCTGCACGAATCATCAAGACACTGCGCAAGCTTGGGCTTCGTTCTGCAGTTGTCTACCACGAGGTCGATGCGCACACTCCAGCCATCTCCATGGCGGATACTGCGATTGAGATCAGCGGTCGCTCACCCATCGCAGCCTATCTGGACGCCGCGCAACTGATCGCTGTCGCGCACAAGGCTCGCGCTGGCGCGCTGCATCCGGGTTACGGATTTCTCTCCGAGAATGCGGAGTTCGCCAGGGCTGTAAGGAAAGCTGGCATTACATTCATCGGGCCGGCACCCGAAACTATAGAACTAATGGGCGACAAGATCCGGGCCCGCAAATTCGTTCAGTGCAACGGCTTTCCGGTCGCGCCATCGGCGGTCGACGAAGATGACCCTGAGGAGTTCGTTGTTAGGGCGCGGGCTATTGGAGCCCCTTTGCTTGTGAAACCATCAGGGGGCGGTGGCGGCAAGGGCATGCGGATTGTGCGCGACCTTGATTCTTTGGAAGACGCGATTGAGCAGGCGCGTCGTGAAGGTCAGCGGTATTTTGGGGATAGCCGCGTTTACGTCGAACGATATATCGAAAAGCCGCGCCATATCGAGGTGCAGGTGCTCGGCGACTCCTTCGGAAACGTCGTCCACCTCTTTGAGCGGGAGTGCTCGGTGCAACGCCGCTTCCAAAAGATCATTGAGGAGACGCCCTCGCCAGCACTGTCACCCCAATTGCGAAAGCGGATCTGCGAGACTGCCGTTGGCATCGCCCGTGCCGCCAACTATCAAAATGCCGGCACCGTGGAGTTTATTTTCGGCGCGGGAGAGTTCTACTTTCTCGAGATGAACGCTCGCCTACAGGTTGAGCATCCGGTGACCGAGATGGTTACTGGCGTCGATCTTGTTGCCGAACAGGTCTATGCCGCCGCCGGCCGATCGCTTGGATTTTCGCAGTCAGATATCGCCTCGAATGGGCATGCAATCGAGATCAGACTGTACGCGGAAGCTCCCGAACGCGGATACGCTCCGACGACCGGGAAAGTCCTTCTTCTCGAGTACCCCAATGGCGTACGGATCGACAGCGGCATCTTGCAAGGCCAGCAGATCACGACGGCGTTCGATCCCATGCTCGCCAAGATCATCGCGCACGCGCCAACGCGGATAGAGTCAGCGCTAAAGGCGCATCGCGCGATCCGGGAGATGGTTCTGCTCGGCTGCGAGACAAACGCAAGCTTACTCGCGCGCATACTCGCCGACGAGGCATTCCTCGGAGGAGAGATCCATACCGGATATCTTGAGGAACACCCGCAGATGGCAGCGGACAATTTTGCTTTCGGCTTATCCGCATTTCTCGCTTCAGCCGCTCTTCTGACGAGGCCAGTTCGCGAATCGGCCGACGCCGTGTCCCCACTTCACGCGGCGCTGGGCCGCTGGAGGAATTGACGTGTATCACTCCTTCGAAGTTGATGGTGTAGATCATCAAGTATGGCTTTCAGCGTCCCATGACGGCTACCGTCTCCACCTGCGCGACCAAGTGATTGCCCCGGTCGGGTTCGCTCACCATAGCAATAGTAGCGGCATCTTGACCATTGCCGGGGAGAGCGAACCGGTCCGGTTCGTCATCGACGGCGACATGATTCACGTGCACATCCGTGGCAGGACGCGCACTTTACGCTATCGCGATCCGTTGCAAACGCTGACTTCCGTGAGTCAAGAACCAAGCTCCCTAGTGGCCCGCGCACCAATGCCGGGCGTGGTCGTCACGACCACGGTCTCGCCCGGCCAATCAGTCACCGCTGGCATGGCGCTTATGATGATTGAGAGCATGAAGCTGGAGACCATTATACGCTCTCCGCAGGATGGCGTGGTCGACCGAATTCACTTCAAAGAAGGCGAGAGCTTCGAGCGAGACGCCCCGCTGGTCACGCTTTCGAAGGAAGGACGTTGACATGCAGCGGATCACTTCTGTGGTGGACGTCAACTCGCAGGAATTTCGTCACAACGAGCTCCATAACAGACAGCTTGCGGCCGAATTGAAGGAACGACAACGTGCTGCTCGATTCCACCGACCCGAGCGAGAACTGGAGCGACTGCGTCGCCAGAACAAGCTGTTTGTTCGTGACCGGATCGAGGCCTTGCTCGACCCTGAAACTCCGTTCCTCGAGCTTTCGACCTTGGCCGCTAACAAGGCGTACGATGGTGAGGTTCCTGGTGCAGCACAGGTCGTCGGCATCGGCATCGTCGCGGGTCGCGAGGTGATTGTTCACGCGGATGACGCTAGTGTAAAGAGCGGCGCATGGTATCCGCTCTCTGTTAAGAAGATCGTGCGGGCGTTGGACATAGCGATCGAGAACCGTCTGCCGGTCGTTCATCTGTGCGACTGTGCGGGTGGCTTCCTACCTTTGCAAGCGGAGTTCTTCGCGGATCGCTACTACGCGGGTCGAATCCTCCGTAATCAATCCATTCTCTCCAAGATGGGAGTCCCGCAAGTCGCAATTGCGATGGGCCATTGCACGGCTGGCGGCGCCTACGTCCCTGCACTTAGCGAATACAACATAGTTGTAGAAGGCACCGGAGCGATTTTTCTCGGCGGTCCACCGGTCGTGAAAGCTGCCACCGGCGAAAATGTGTCGGTCGAAGAGCTTGGCGGCGCAAATATGCATACCAGCGTATCAGGCACGAGCGACTATTTCGCAAGCTCCGAGATGCATGCGATTGCGATCGCCCGAGACATCGTCGCTCGCTTCCATCGTCCCGAGAAGACCTGGATCGACCGAGCCGCTCCGGAGCCGCCATCTTACGATGAGTCTGAGCTGTACGGTATCATTCCCAAAGATACCCGAGTGCAGTTCGATATGCGCGAGATCATCGCTCGCCTTGTCGATGGCAGCCGATTCCACGAATACCAACAGCGCTATGGCACGTCTCTGGTGTGCGGCTTTGCCCGGCTTCATGGATATCAAATCGGGGTTCTTGCGAACAACGGTGTGCTGTTCGGCGACAGTGCGCTCAAAGGTGCCCATTTTATTCAGTTGTGCGACAAGAACCAGACGCCCCTTCTTTTCCTGCAGAACGTCACGGGATTCATGGTCGGCCGCGAATACGAGCGGCAAGGCATCACCAAGCATGGCGCCAAGCTGATCATGGCCGTCTCCAGTGCATCGGTGCCCAAGTTCACCGTCGTTTGCAACGGCTCTCATGGCGCAGGAACTTACGCTATGGCGGGACGCGCTTTTGATCCTCGCTTTGTCTTCAGCTGGCCGCAGTCTGCGATTTCAGCGATGGGCGCCGAGCAAGCCGCCGGCGTGCTCACTCACGTCAAGGCGAGACAATTGGCCCGCGATGGTGGCCGCTTGTCCGATATGGAATTGGCAACCATACGCGAGCCGATTCTCGAGGAGTATCGGGAACGATCGAGCGCTTACTATGCAACTTCCGAAATCTGGGACGACGGCATTCTTGATCCCGTCGACACCAGAAGCGCCCTCGCAATCGCGCTGAGTGCTTCGCTAAGCGCTCCGATCGCAGCGCCGGATTACGGCGTCTTCCGAATGTAGGGGCAGGACCCAACACGTCATGTGGATCCGTCCTCCGCTACCTGACAACTCCCGCCATCCGCTTGGACGACGCTACGCGAACGTCGGTGCCGGATCTGCCGCATTATCAACCGCGTTGCCAAAATTGCCTCGCCGTTTTGTCAAGCTTGCAGGTTTGGACTGCTGGCACTGGTGATGCTGCAAAGCAGCCTTGGTTGGTCGCTGCCGGATAGATAGCGACGCATCGATAGCCAGCATGACCAGGACGCGGCCAACTGTTCATCGCCCTCCACGCTGTTACTCTCCTCACGTTGAATTGTTTTCAACTTCCTTTGGCCGGGTCGGATTTCAAAGTGCTCCCGCATCGATTCTCGCAAGGCAGCGCGATGAGATTGGCATTGCGTCGCCCCGCCCGAGTTGGGTTGATGAGCGAATCGATCACGCTTGTCGGACCGAATGGAATGGGGGCTTGAATCTCACGTAACGTCAAGTTGTAGGCTTGCAAAGCAAACCCAGGATCAGGCCAAGGGTTCACGGCGGGGCGGCTACGCCAGGGGGACGGTTGCTCCGCTGCAATGCAGATATGGATGACGCCCGTTCGGCTCGATGTCCGAGCCTGGATCTTGGACGATTTCATGGTGAGCCTGCAGTCCGACAAGGAGTGCCCCTGAGGATCAGGACAAGGCGAAGGCGGGTCCGCTCAGGCCTCGCGGAGGTTGAGGATGAACATGGCTGAAGACGCGATGAAGTTGCCGTATGTACTCGCGAACAAAAACGTCCCCGAGACGAGAAGCAAGTTTTGAAACTGGCGGCAGCGGCGCGGATGCAAGGTTATCAGCTGTCGTAGAGGCGAACGCGTTGTATATCGGCCTGCGATCTCACCGATCCGCCCGCCTCGGCTGAGATTGTCAACGAAAGGGAGCGCTATAGCGCACGATGGACGTCCTTAGATCGATCATTGGCAAAGTCGCTACCGGCGCAACGCTGACCCGCGACGAAACCGCTATTGCCTTCGACAGCATGATGTCGGGGCAGGCGACGCCCTCGCAGATCGGCGGGCTGTTGATGGCGATGCGGGTGCGTGGCGAAACGGTAGAAGAAGTCACCGGCGCGGCTTCCGCGATGCGGAGCAGAATGCTGCGCGTGAGTGCGCCACCCGACCCTGTTGACATTGTCGGTACGGGCGGCGACGCCTCGAGCTCAGTCAACGTATCGACGTGCGCGTCCTTCATCGTTGCCGGCGCAGGCGTTCCCGTGGCCAAGCATGGCAACCGCGCGGTATCCTCGCGATCAGGCGCCGCGGACGTCTTGGCCTGTCTCGGCGTGAAGATTGACCTCAAACCTGAGGACGTTAGTCGTTGTGTGCACGAAGCCGGCATCGGTTTCATGTTTGCGCCAACTCATCATCCGGCGATGCAGCGCGTCGGCCGGATCCGAGCCGCGCTTGGAGCCCGCACCATCTTCAATCTCATCGGACCGCTCTCCAATCCCGCCGGCGTCAAGCGGCAGATCGTCGGAGTGTTTTCACGCCAATGGGTGCAGCCCTTGGCGCAAGCGTTGAAGAACCTTGATGCCGAGTCGGTGTGGGTGGTGCATGGCTCGGATGGGCTCGATGAGATCACCCTCACCGGGCCCACCTTCGTTGCCGCACTTGAGGCGGGTACGATCCGCACGTTCGAAGTGACGCCGGAAGAAGCTGGGTTGCCTCGTTGCGGCGCCGAGGCGCTGAAGGGCGGCAATGCCGACGCCAATGCAGTGGCACTGCAAAACGTGCTCGACGGCGCGCCAGGCCCGTACCGCGATGTCGCGCTTGTAAATGCGGCCGCGGCATTAATTGTGGCCGGCCGGGCGACAACCTTCAAAGAGGGCGTCATGCTTGGGCAGAAATCGCTCGATAGCGGCGCCGCGGCGGCGCGATTGGCGCACCTCATCGCAGTCTCCAACGCTCGACCGCCGAGTTGACCGATGTCCGACATTCTGACCAAGATCGAAACCTACAAGCGCAAGGAAATTGCGGCTGCTAAGCGCGCGTTGCCGCTGCCGGACGTCGAGGCGCTCGCGCGTCTTGCGCCGCCTCCACGCGGCTTCGTCGGCGCGATCCGCGCTAGACACGCCGCGCGTGAGTACGCCCTGATTGCTGAGATCAAGAGGGCCTCCCCCTCCAAGGGCTGCATTCGCGCCGACTTCGACGTCCCCTCGCTTGCGAACGCCTATGAGGCGGGGGGCGCGGCCTGCCTCTCGGTCCTGACGGACACGCCGTCCTTCCAGGGACATCTCGACTTCATGGTGGCGGCGCGCGCGCAGACGGCCCTTCCGGTGCTGCGGAAGGATTTTATGTTCGATACCTATCAGGTTGTCGAGGCGCGCGCCCATGGCGCCGACTGCATCCTGATCATCATGGCCGCGCTAGATGATGGCGCTGCCCGCGAGATCGAGGCTGCCGCCCTGACCCATGGCATGGACGTGCTGGTCGAAGTCCATGACGGCGCAGAACTCGAGCGTGCCCTCACCCTTCGCTCGCCGATGATCGGCATCAACAACCGCAATTTGCGCACGTTCGAGACCACGCTCGCAACCAGCGAGGCACTGGCTCCGCTCATTCCGAAGGACCGTCTGATTGTCGGCGAAAGCGGCATCCTCGGGCCCAACGATCTCGTCAGGCTTTCGCGCGTTGGCATATCCACCTTCCTGATCGGCGAGAGCCTGATGAGACAAGCCGATGTGACCGCGGCGAGCCAACTGCTGCTGCGCGCAACAGCGATTGGGAGCGGATGGCAGTGATGACTGGAAAAGCCACTCAAAGAGGCTGGATTGGCTTCGAATTCTTCTCATCGCAAACGGCATCAAGGTGCCGCGGCAGTTCGATAGGCAACTCAGAACTTGGTAGCTCACAGCAGCCAATCAGGCCAGCCCTGAGGAGCCACTCGCTTTCATTCCACCCGCGGGCTCCAATCGATACGCGCAGAAGATGGCGGCGCTGTATGCCTCATCGCACCGCCCCTTCCGGGGCGCAGCGACGAGCTTGGCGCATTAGGCGAAGCTTTAGTGGCAACGGACCACTGCCAGCTCGCAATACCCGGTACGAAGCTCTCCGCCGACTCACCAATACGCTATTGGCGAGATCAAGGTTCTCGGCATCATGCGCGCTGCGCGTCAAAGGAGACAATCAATGACGCCCTCACCAATGATGGAAGTGTTCGATTCAATCGCACAGATCGAACACATTGTTCGGAAATTTCGAGAACTGATCGACACAGACGCATCGATCCCGCCGGAGCTGCGCGGTGTGCTGCACGCGACGCTCGATCACCATCTTTTCGCTGCTAAAAAGCGCGTTCTCAACGTTGTCAGAACGCAATAGAGGCGCTGATGCCCTACAACAGGAAGATGCGGAATCCGCTCGCCACTACGGAAATCGACGTCAGTCGGCATCCGGGCGCCTACCGACCTCGTTCAGGCAACCCGTACCGATCGCGACCTCGGGTTCTCGAAGCGCCTTACCGCAAGAGTTTCGCTGCAACGAGCCGAAATGGCCAGGTCCTTGAGGCTGCGGCCGTCGAGCGCAGTTCGGTGCAATGCGGCGAGCCGTTCCGGGCCTTCTAGGTTCACCTTCGCGATGCAAGGGATCGTCGCGCCGAGCTGCACTCGGCCCATCGTTGGTGGCATCGAACAACAGGCATGAGAAGCCAGATTATAAACAGAGCAATGTGCGCATAGCGATGCGCCGGAAGCCGCGTACCACTCTATAGGCAGGTTATGAACTCCCAGTTTCCGTTCGACATGTGCGACATCCCATCCATCCAGGCGACAGAGTTCCGTCAGGCCATGCGAAACTTGGCGAATGGCGTCGCAATTGTGACGACCGGAAAGACCGTCTGCCGACGTGGGCTGACGGTCAGTTCTGTGACCTCAATGTGCATTGACCCGCCCTGCCTGCTGGTCGCCATCAATTCCAGATCTGAGGCTCATGACGCGATACTCGCCTCCAGAAGTTTTGGAGTGAGTCTTCTCCGGGG
>NZ_JASGSR010000183.1:0-11642 GCF_040446015.1 Bradyrhizobium sp. INPA03-11B | reverse complement strand
GGAGAGGGGGCGCAGCTTTTGCGCCGCTACAGCGCCGATCTAACAACAAGGAAGGACAGTAACGATGAGCGAGGCCGTGGTTGACGATATCGTCGCCGTGCTGCCGCCGCTGCTACAGACGCTGGAATCGCTGTCCTTTGTCGCGCGCAATCTGAATCCGCCGGACTTCGACCGCGTGATGCAGATCGCGGGCGAGCCCGAAGAGGCACTGCAGGCCGTGCGTCCGCGGCTGGCCGATTGGCCGGAGAAATTCGCGCACATCAAGACTGCGCTTGACGCTGCAATCGAACCGGCGCTCGCCGGCTATGCGGGGCTGCGCGCGGTGCAGAACGGCGAAGGCGACCTCGTCAGCGTATTCCGCGCGCTGCGCTATCTGCCGCGCGCGCAGGAAGCGCTCTATCCCTTGACCGAACTGCCGCCGGTCAGCGGCTTCTTCATCGCGCCCGACTTGCGCGAGGATGCCGGTCTGCAGGCCAAGCTCGCGGCCAAGCCCAACGACGACACCGGCATCTTCCATGAGCGCAACGAACCGGGCAGCCGCGGCGGCTTCTCGATGTACGTGCCGGAATACTACACGCCTGAAAGCGCCTGGCCGCTGGTGATGGCGCTGCACGGCGGCAGCGGCAATGGCCGCGGCTTCCTGTGGAGCTGGCTGCGCGACGCGCGCAGCCGCGGCGCCATCCTGGTGGCGCCGACCGCGACCGGCCAGACCTGGGCGCTGATGGGCGACGACACCGACACGCCGAACCTCAACCGCATTCTCGACCAGGTGTGCGCGCGCTGGAATATCGACGCGACGCGCATGCTGCTGACCGGCATGAGCGACGGCGGCACCTTCAGCTATGTGACCGGGCTCGGCGGCGCCTCGCGCTTCACGCACCTGGCGCCGGTCGCGGCGACCTTCCATCCGCTGATGGCTGAGATGGCCGACGCGGAGCGGCTGCGGGACTTGCCGATCTTCATCACCCATGGCCGGCTCGACTGGATGTTCCCGGTGCAGACCGCGCGGCAGACCCAGGGCCTGCTGTCGGCCGCCGGCGCCAGGGTGACCTATCGCGAGATCGACGATCTCAGCCACACCTATCCGCGCGAGATCAATTCGGAGATTTTTCAGTGGCTGAACGGCGAGTGAGCCGACGGCGCCTAAAGCATCCTCGGTTAGTCGCCGCGTAACGCGGCTCTATCCCCGTCATTGCGAGCGAAGCGAAGCAATCCATTGCGCCACAAGCGGAGGCATGGATTGCTTCGTCGCTGTCGCTCCTCGCAATGACGTGGAAGGAGTGCGCCTCGTTACTTGTTCACCCGCGGCCTGAGCAGGTCTGAAAAGCCGACCCGGTGCAGCATCTCGTTGCGGACGCGGTCGATCACGCCGAAGGCGACCTCGGCACCGTCCTGGGTCGGATCGATGTGGACGCGGAACGGCCGCTTGCCGAACGGCGTGTCGAGCACCCTGACGATCGCATCCGCGACCAGCGACGCGTCGGCATCGTCGGGCACGATCGCCGCGAATGCCTTCATGATCTCCTCGCCGAAGCCGGCATAGGGACCGGCTTCATATTCGGCGACGCGCGCCTCGTCGGCAGGACGGCCGGAATGGGCGAAGTGATTGGTGCCGCCGGTGAAGGCGCCGGGCACGATGATCGAGGTCTCGATGCCCCAGCGCGCGAGCTCGCGGGCATAGATCACGGCCATCGCATCCATGCCGGCCTTCGCCGCGAAATACGGCGCGAGATAGGGCGGCGTGCCGCCGGCCGAAGAGCTGCTCGACACCCAGACCACAAGTCCCCTGCCCTGCTTGCGCAGCTGCGGTAGCGCCGCGCGATTGACACGCTGGGTCGAGAGCACGTTGACGTCGTAGAGCTCGGCAAGCTGCTCGGGCGTAAAGGCCTCCGCCGGACCGAATACCATGTGGCCGGCATTGTGCATGACGACGTCGAGGCGGCCCTCTTCCGCGACGATCTGCGCAATAGCCCTGTCGACCGAAGCCTGCGAGCCGACATCGAGCTCGAGCGAGCGCAGATCGACGTTGTTGTCCCTCGCGAACTCCTCGATATCCGCGACCGCGGCGGCGTTGCGGCCGGTGGTGTGGCGCATCGAGGCGTAGACAATGTGGCCGGCCTTGGCGAGCGCGTTGGCGGTGAGGCGGCCGAACCCGCTCGAGGCGCCGGTGATGACGATGACCTGTTTCATGACACGTGTCCTTGCGATGACGGATTGAACGGGAGTTGGGTTGAAGGTGCGAGGGCGTCAGACCAGGCCGCCATTGGCGCGCAGGGTCTGGGAGTTGATCCAGGAGCCGTCGGGACCGGCGAGGAACGACACGGCATTGGCGATGTCGTCCGGCGTGCCGAGCCGCTCCAGCGGCACCATCTTGGCGAAGCGGTCGATCAGCTCGTCCGACTTGCCGTTGAGGAACAGGTCGGTCGCGGTCGGGCCCGGCGCCACGGCGTTCACGGTGATGCCGCGGCCGCGCAACTCCTTGGACAGGATCGCGGTCAGGGATTCGATCGCCGCCTTGGTCGCGACATAGATGCCGTAGGTCTCGAGCTTGGTGCCGACCACGCTGGTCGAGAAGTTGACGATGCGTCCGCCGTTGCGCAGCCGGCGCGCCGCCTCGCGCATGGTGTTGAAGCTGCCCTTCAGATTGACCGCGACCTGCTGATCGAAGCTCGTATCGTCGCTGTCGGCGATCTTGCCGAGCTTCATGATGCCGGCATTGTTGACCAGCACGTCGACGCCGCCGAACGCCGCTTCCGCCGCGTCGAACATGCCGCGCACCGCGCTGGGATCGCTGACGTCGGCCTTCGCGGTCAGCGCCCGGCCACCGGCGGCCTCGATCCGGTCGGCGACCGCCTGGGCGGGCCTGGCATCGCCGGAATAGTTGATGACGACGGTGAAGCCGTCCCTGGCGAGGCGCTCGGCGACCGCCGCGCCGATGCCGCGCGAGGCGCCCGTAATCAGAGCTACCTTGTTGGCTTGGTTGGTCATTTTCGATCTCCCATCAGTTGAGCGGCAACGGCCGCGTTCGATGGGAGGACGCTACGCCTTGGCATCAACCGGATAATCTGGCAATTTTTGGCATCACTATTCGCAAATTTCGGACAATAGATGGACCGCTTCGATGCGATGCGCGTGTTCACCCGGGTGGTCGAGCGGCGCAGCTTTTCGCTGGCCGCCGACGATCTCGGGCTGCCGCGCTCGACGGTGACGGACGCGGTGAAGGGGCTGGAGGCGCGGCTCGGCGTGCGGCTGCTCGAACGCACCACGCGCACGGTGCGCCCGACGCTCGACGGCGAGGCGCACTACCGCCGCTGCCTGTCACTGATCTCCGATCTCGAAGACGCCGAGGGCGCGTTCGGCGGCGCGCGGCCGAAGGGGCTGCTCCGGCTCGAAGTGCAGGGCACGCTGGCGCGGCACTTCCTGCTGCCGAACCTGCCGGGCTTCCTCACCGAGTATCCCGACATCGAGATCAACATGAGCGAGAGCGATCGCTTCATCGATCTGATCCGCGAAGGCGTCGACTGCGTGCTGCGCTTCGGCCGCTTGCCCGACAGCGACATGATCGCGCGCCAGGTGACGATGCTGGAGCGATTGACCTGCGCCACGCCTGACTATTTCGCGCGCTTCGGCACGCCGACCGATCCGTTCGCGCTCGACGGCCATCGCATGATCGGCATCCGCTCGCTGACGACGGGACGTTTGCGACCGATGGAGTTCGTCATCGACGGCGCCGTGAAGCAGTTTCCGCTGCCCGCGCCGATGGCGGTGACGGGACCCGAGAGCTATCTCGCGAGCGCCAGGCTCGGCCTCGGCCTCGTGCAGGTGCCGCGCTTCCATGCCGAGGCCGATCTTGCCAACGGCACGCTCATTGCAGTGCTGCAGCAATGCCCGCCACCAATGGTGCCGGTCAACCTGCTCTATCCGCGCAACCGCCAGCTTTCACCGCGCGTGCGCGTGTTCATCGATTATGTCATGCGCGTGTTCGCGCGCAGTTGATCGGCCGCCGGAACCACAGCGAGCCCCGCGACGTTATCCCTTCGACACCGGAGGGATTAAGCGATGCGGACGTTTTTCGGAATGATTTTGGGCGCGCTGCTGCTGATATGCGGCGTCTATGTCTATGACTCGATGCGAACATCGAGCGCGGCCAATGGCGAGATGGCGCGGGACGCGCGCACCATCGTCAATTGGGACGTCGCGGCCCATGACTGGAACCTGCTGAAGACGCGCACCCGCGAGCAGTGGGACAAGATCGCATCGAAGTAACGGCCGACGTCACAGCCCGATCGCAGACGCCACCAAGGCCGCGCCGAACCCGGCTCCCAGCGCCGCCCATTCCCTCGCCGTGATCGCCATGGTCAGGAGCGCGACCACGGTCCCGACCAAGCCTGCCAGCCCGCCTGACAGGCAACCGCCGACAATGAATGCAATGAACAGATTGCCAGGCGCGAGCTGCAAGAACCGCGCGGCGATGCCGTCATCGCGCATCGATGCGGCGAGGATGTATCCGCCGGCGCGCATCGCATAGCAGGTGACACCGAGGATGCAGATGACGCCGAGCACCTTAAGGTCATCCATCTTTCGGCTCCATCATGCTCACGAGCGTGCCGCATCCGCCTCCGATCAGCATCGACCAGCTGGGATCCACAAACCGGGCCACGAGAAGTGCTGCGACGGCCGAAGTCAGCCACGGCCACAGCGATCTCACATTCTTCCACTGGCTGGGAAGCAAGGTCGCGATGAACATCGTCGGTAGCAACGTAGCGGCGAGCCTGAGCGGTTCGTTTGCCGCGAGCGGAGCGGCATAGGCGAGCGCGGTGCCGCCGACCCAGCCGATCGCCATCGGGATGCTCGATCCGAGCAGATAGCCTGCGTCAGGTCCGTTGCGGTCGGCGTCCGAACTGGTCATCAGCCACGATGCATCCGCCAGCAGAAACAGCGTAGGCAGCATCTTCCGGGGAGCCAATCCGCCGAACAGCTGGCGCAGATGGGCGCCCATCAGTAAGTATCGTGAATTCGTGGCGATGCAGGCCACGACCATGGCGACGACCGGCAGCGGGTGAGCCCACATGCTCAGCGTGATCGCTTGCGCCGTAGCGGAGTAGACCAGCAGGCTGAACAGAATGGCGTGCTCTGCCCCAAGCCCAAGTCCCTTGTAGGTCAGTCCCATCACGAGGCCGGCGGCGCCATTGCTGAGCAGGAAGGGCAACGCCGCGACCAGGCCGCGCCTGACACCTGCGGCAGTCATCGTCGAGGCTGATGGCGAGGCGCTTGTAATGGTCATGACCATTAGATTAGACTTGGTGAGAGGCCGTGATGTCAAGAGATCCCGCGCGGGCAGCGACGCAGTTCTTCGGTGGACGGGTCTGCCTTGACTTCGCGAACACGCTGGACTGGCGCACCTCGAAAGATCCGCAGGAGCTGATTCCGGACTATGCGGCGCTGTTGTCCTGGAGCGAACGCCGCGGGACCTTGCCGCTTGCCGCGACCAGGAAGCTGAAGGCGCGTTCGGCAGGCAACGAGGCCGCGGCTGCGATGCAGAAGGCATATGATTTGCGCCGCGACATCTGGACAATTTCGGACGCGCTGCGCGGCGGCCGCAGTGCTGACCTTCGTCTCGTCAATCAGATGCTCTCGGCGGCGCCGCGGCAACCCGACCTGGTGCGGCAGGATCGAACATATCGCCACGCCTTCGCGGGGACCGACGTGAGCGCGCCGTTATGGCCGGTGCTTTGGTCGCTGACGGCGCTGCTGGCGTCCGACGACGCCAGGCGGATCGGATGCTGCGAGGCCGACGGCTGCGGCTGGTTCTTCGTCGACGAGAGCCCGAACCGGACCCGCAGATGGTGCTCGAGCGAAGTGTGCGGCAATCGCGAGCGCGCCCGGCGCGCCTATGCCAAGCGGAAGGGCTCCGCGTGAGCGTTGTTTAGGCATGATCTTTTCGGAAAACCGCTTCGCACTTTTCCGGATCATGCCTTAGCTAGTTCTGCTCGGTCTTGCGGCCCATATTGGCCTTGCGGGCGTCGGCGATCACCTGCTCGAACTGATCCATGCTGAGCACGCCCGGCACGCGATACTTACCGACGATGAATGACGGCGTGCCGTTGAAGCCGAACGCCTGCGCCTGCTCGTCGTTGCGTGCGAGGATCGCGTCGATCGCCTTGGCGTTGGCGTCGAGATCCTTCTTCAGCTTGTCCATGTCGAGGCCGGCGCCCGAGAGCAGCTCGGCGATGCGCGGCTCGGTGATCCGCGAATTGACCGAGATCATCGCCTCATGGGCGGCCTCGAACTTGCCCTGGTACTTCGCCGCCAGCGCCATCCGCGCCGCGACCTTGGAGACCGGCCCGAGGATCGGCCAGTCCTTCAGCACCAGGCGGACCTTGCCGTCGTCCTGCACCACCTGGCGGAGCTCCGGCGCCAGCTTGCGGCAATACGGACAGTTGTAGTCGAACCATTCGACGATCGTGATATCGCCCTTGGCATTGCCGATCACCGGAATATCCGGATCGCGCAGCACCTGCTCCTCGGTCAGGACCTTATCGTCCTCGGCGCGCGCGCCGCTCGCGGCCAGGAGCGCGATCCCGGCACCGATAAGGCCGAGCGCGTCCCGGCGGGTGGCGCCGGCATTGTCGAGGGCTGATTTTGTCAGATGGTTCATAGTTGGCTTCCGGAAGGGCTCCTCGCCCTTCTACGTTCAGGACACATTGATGTTACGCAGCAGCATATAGACCGCCACGACGATAATCACAGCCGCGAACACGATATTGAGCGCGCCGCGGCGTTCCGACAGGTGCCGGGCGCTCCTGGTACCCAGGAGGCCGCCCGCGATGCCGCCGGCGACGAATAGCCCCGCCAGGCCCCATGACACCAGCCCTGACCACGCATAACTCAGGGCCGTGGTCACGCCGAAGGCGGTAACGGCCACCAGCGAGGAACTGACCGCATTCATGATCGGCATCCCGGTCGCCAGCATCAGGGCCGGCACGATCAGGAAGCCGCCGCCGATGCCGAAGAATCCGGACATGGTTCCGGTGGCAAGCCCGAGACCGATGATCGCGGGCATGTTGGACATCGAGATCTTGACGTCGGTCAGCCCGACCCGCGCGCGGGTCTTCAGCATCAGGCCGGCGATAACAAGCATCACCACCGAGAACAGCGCCAGCAGCTTCTGCCCGTCCAGCATCTTGCCGAGGATCGAGCCGCCGAAGGCGCCGAACATGCCCGACAGCGCGAACACCAGCGCGCAGGACCACATCACGGTGCCACCGCGGGCGTGGTTGGACAGGTTGATCGCAGCGTTGGCGGCGACCGCGATCGCCGAGGTGCCGATCGCGATATGCGGCTGGGGTACCCCGACCACATAGACCATCAGCGGCACGGCAAGTATCGACCCGCCGCCACCGACCAGGCCCAGCGAAAAGCCGACCAGCATGCCCGATGCCAGCCCAAGCACGCTCTGGGTTGCGGAGAAGATCAAAGGGAACAGACTCGCATTTGCGGCGGCGACCATAGAAGGATTTGCTGCCCAGCGCCATAGCCATAGCACAAAACTGCCCTGAAAGGGGGACTCTCTATTTGAGCATGATCTCCGCGCAAACGCGTTCCGCGTTTGTCGCGAGGGAAAACCGGTCCCCACTTTGCGCTAACGCGGCCCTGCGGGTCCGGATCATGCTCAGCGCAGCAGATATGTCACGGCCAGCGGCACCAGCAGCGAGGTGACCAGCGCGTTCAGGCTCATCGCGATGCCGGCAAAGACGCCGGCGACCTCGTCGACCTGGAAGGCGCGCGCGGTGCCGATGCCATGGGCGGCGATCCCGGCGGCAAAGCCACGGCCGCGGAAGTCGGTAATCCCTGTGAAGTTCATCAGCGGCGTGACGATGATCGCCCCCATGATGCCGGTGAGGATCACCGACACCGCGGTCAGCGAGGGATCGGCATGCAGGGATTCGCTGATGCCCATCGCGACGCCGGCCGTGACCGATTTCGGCGCCAGCGACAGGATGATGTCGCGCGGCAGGCCGAAGGCCCGCGCCAGCAGCACCACCGAGACGATCGCCGTCAGCGAGCCGACCGCGAGCGCAACCAGCATCGGCAGGACCGCCGCTGCGACCCGCTTGCGGTTCTCGTAGAGCGGCACCGCGAGCGCGACCGTCGCCGGCCCGAGCAGGAAGTGGACGAACTGCGCGCCGGCAAAATAGGTGGTGTAGGAAGTCCCGGTCAGCAGCAGGAACAGGCCGATGATCCACAGCGAATGCAGCACCGGATTGGCGAGCGGGTGCCGCCTTGTCTTCAGCGACACCGCATCGGTCACGGCATAGGTCACGAGCGTCACCGTCAGCCAGAGCAGCGGCGATTGCGAGAGATAGACCCAGAGCGAGAACGGATTGTCGTTCACGGCGTCTCGTCCTCGCGCGAGAAGAGACTGCTCGCCGCGACAAAGGTCGCGACCGTCGCCAGCAGCGTGACGATGACCGACACCGCGAGGATCACCAGGATCGCGACGCCGTGCTCGGCGAGCAGATCGAGCTTCTGCACCACGCCGACGCCGGCCGGAATGAACAGCAGCGAGAGATTGGCGAGCATGCCGCGGCTTGCGCTCTCGACGCCGTCATTGCCGAGCGGCCCGCGCGCCAGCGCCGGATAGCGGTCGCGCGCCAGCAGCAGCAATAGCAGGAGGACGAGACCAACCACCGGGCCCGGCACCGGCACCGCGAGCGCGCGCACGCCAACCTCACCGACGAGCTGACAAAGCAGGATCAGGCTGAGGCTGGCGATCATGACAAGGCGCCCACGCGAAACATCCGCCTATCAGGTCGTTGTGGCGATGGCTTGTCAATGCGTGGGTCTGCACATAGTCGCGTCATTGCGAGCGAAGCGAAGCAATCCATAGTTCCGCGGGCGGAGACATGGATTGCTTCGTCGCTATCGCTCCTCGCAATGACGGCGTTGCGCTCTGCGCTCGAGCTACCCCTCCCGCCGCTGCAGCGCCATCAGTGTGCCGCTCATGGTCGCGACCAGTGTCTCAATGCCGTCCTGCACGGAGTAGGCTCGGCCGTCGCAGACGGTGAGCGTGCGGCCGGGCTTGACCACGACGCCGCGGAACACGAACCGTTCACCGCGGGCCGGCGCCAGCAGATTGGTCTTGAACTCAACGGTAAGGATGTCGGCGCCTTCGGGCATCAACGTGAAGGCGGCGATCCCGCAGGCATTGTCGAGCCCCGCGGTGATGATTCCGGCATGCACGAAGCCGTTCTGCTGGCTGTACTCAGGCGCATAGGGCATCGCGAGATCGACCTCACCGGGCTCCATGCGCGCAATCGAGATGCCGAGCGTCTGCATCGCGCGCTGGCGCGCGAACGTATCGGCTGCAACCGCGCGATAGTCGGGATTCTTCGGCTCGAAACGGGGCATGGCGGTCATGCGATCGCGGGTTCTGACGGGACGAGATGCGGCATCGCCGCGTAGCGGATCGCCGGCGCAAACGGCGCCGATTTGCGTGCGGCGCGGTCGATGTGCACGGCGGTGATCTCGCAGGTCGCGGCGATCTCGCCGGTCTCGGCGTTGCGCATCTCGTGCAGGATGCGGATCGACTTGTCGCGGAACTCGACCAGCCGGCTCTTGACCTCGACGAGGTCGCCGGCGAGCAGCTCGCGCTTGTAGGCGATGTTCTGCTGCACGGCGGCCATGCCGCGGCCGGACTCGCGCAGATAGGTGGGCGTCAGGCCAAGCCGCGCGAACATGTTCCAGCTCGCCTCGTCGAACTTGCCGACATACCACATGACGTTCATGTGCCCGATGTGGTCGCAGTGCCAGGGATAGACCGTGCCGCGATAGGTCGCCTCGCCCTCCATGGTACCCCTCCTTCGATTTTTGATACGGTAGCGTATCGAGGACGAAGCAGGCTAGCAATACGGTACCGTATCAGACCCGCTCCGCGGAGATCACATGACTGAGAGCAAGGGCGATGTCTGGGTCGCCGCCGGCTTTGCCGAACTCGCCCATAGCGGCGTCGACGGCGTGCGGGTCGAGGTGCTGGCGAAGAATCTCGGCGTCACCAAGGGCGGCTTCTACCGCCGCTTCAGGGATCGCGCCGCACTGCTCGAGACCATGCTGACGCGCTGGCGCGAAGGCCGCATCGCATCGATCGAGAAGCAGACCGCGCTCGACGGTGCGAGCGCGCGCGAACGCCTGAAGGCGATCATCACGCTCTATTCGGAGCGCATGAACGCCGAGGCGATGGCTGTCGAGCTCGCGATCCGGCAATGGGCGCGCACCGACGAGGCCGCGGCCACCGCCGCCGCGAGTGTCGATGCGGCACGGCTGAAGCAGGTCGGCCAGCTCTATCGTGCCACGGGGCTGCCGACCGAAGAGGCCGATGCGCAGGCCTTTCTGTTCTACTGCTTCATCTTCGGCCAGAGCCTGTTGTTTCTCGAGCGCGGCCCGCGCAAGCGCGCACAACTGCTGGCGCAATCGGCGGACAAGCTGCTTGCGGAAGGCCAGTAGAGCCTCGGCCAAAAGAAAGCGGCCGGCTTACGCCGGCCGCTCACCAAACTTCACCTGCGGGCCGATCAGGCGCCCTTCAGGCGCTTGTTGCATTCGCTGTAATAGCCGCCGCCCTTCTGGATCCACTTCATGCCGCCATTGCCGCCGGTGGTCTTGTTGGCGTTGTACTGGTCGAGGCAGCTGTGCATGCGCTGCTTGCCCTCGGTTTCCTTGGCGTATTTGGGATCGACCGCGTTCGGAAACACGGCGGGCCCTGCCGGCGCGGCGGGTGCTGCCGCGGGAGCGGCTTCGCGCTTGGCTTCCTTCGGCGCGGCCGGAGCAGGCGCGGCGGCAGCGGGCGGCGGCGCGGCGGGCGCCGCGGCCGGGCTCGCATCGGCGCCGCATTGCGCCTTGCGGAAATCATTCCACTTCTGGCCGTTGAGGGTGCCGGCCGTCTTGGCCGCCTGGTACTTGGCGCTGCATTCCTGCGCGGTCAGGGCCTGCGCCGGCGCGCTCGCCGCAAAGGCTGCAAAGCCCGACACCGCAATCACACACAACAATCTGGTCCGAATGGTCATCCCTGGTCTCCCGTCATCCCTGGTTGGGGGCATTGGCGTAAGACCATTATCCTAGCGCAACCCGGACTTGCGACAACGTGTGGGCGCGCTTGCGCATTAAAATATTGTGGCGGCGGGACCACCGCATGTTCATCCACGGTTCAGCATCGCCGCGCAACGTTTCGGCCTTCTTTTCCTCAGAGGTGCCCCATGATGAAGATTTCCTCCCTTGCGACCGTGACCGCCCTTGCCTCCGCACTGCTGATCGGCGGCGCCTTCGCGCAGACTGCCGCGCCCGCCGCCAAGGACGCCGCTCCGAAAGCCGACGCCAAGATGGCGAAGGAAGCCAAGCCGCGCACCGCCGAGTCGCTGGAATGCTCGAAGGAGGCCGACGCCAAGGGCCTGCACGGCAAGGAGCGCAAGAAATTCCGCTCCGAGTGCAAGAAGAACGCGTCGGGCGGCGGCGCTGCTGCGCCCGCGGGCACGAAGTAAGATCGCGAACGCTGCCACCCTCCCCTGGAGGGGGAGGGTCGGCACACGTTGAGCGCAGCGAAACGTGTGTCGGGGTGGGGTGATCTCTCAACACGGGAAGCTCCCGATAGG
>NZ_JASGSR010000182.1:0-11797 GCF_040446015.1 Bradyrhizobium sp. INPA03-11B | reverse complement strand
CAGCGATTCCTCCAGCGCATGCGAGATGTAGATGATGGAGACGCCGCGGGCGCGCAGATCGCGCACCAGATGGAAGAAGTGGACGATCTCCTCCGGCGTCAGCGATGCGGTCGGCTCATCGAAGATGATGATGCGCGCCTTGTTGTAGATCGCGCGCGCGATCTCCACCATCTGCTTCTTGGCGGTGCCGAGCAGCGCCACCGGCGTTGCAGGGTCGACGTGGAAATTGAGCGACTGCAACAGCTGCTGCGCCTGGATGTTCAGCGTACGGAAGCGCGTCAAGAGCTTCTCGTTGCCGAGCTCGATGTTCTGCGCCGCAGTCATGGTCGGCACCAGGCTGGTCTCCTGATAGACCATGCAGATGCCGGCATCGAGCGCGTCGCGCGGCTGCTCGAAATTGGCAGGCTTGCCGTCGAGCAGATAGTCGCCGGAGGTGAGATTGATCGCGCCCGCGATCGCCTTGCACAGCGTCGACTTGCCGGCGCCGTTCTCGCCGACCAGGGCGTGCACCTCGCCGGGATAGAGATCGAAATTAACGCCCTCGATGGCGTGGACGCCGCCATAGATCTTGGACCCGTTGCTGATCCGTAGCACCGGCTCGCGGGTTGCGGACTGGGTCGCGGTCGCTGCCTGCATCACGCCATCATTCATCGCAGGTCTCCCGTGTAGCGCAACAGCCGTCCGGCGCCGCGCGCCGCGATGACGATGCCGGAGGGCGCGGCACAAGCGGCGATGATGCCGTGGAAACGGCCGCCGGCGCGGCTGTGCAGGCTGTCGGTCGCATCGCCTTCGGTGTCGAGATGCACCAGCAGGCCGTAGGAACGCGGCGGCGCCCATGGCTTCTGGATGCCGAGCGCCTTGACGCTGCCGATCTGCATCGGCTCCAGGCAATCGCTGCCGCCGACCAGCGCCGGCGCCACCCAGTAATCGGGCGGCATCGTCGCCATCATCTCCTCGCGGAAATCGTCTTCCTTGAGCACGAACTCGATCAGATGGGTGCGGCGGGCGAACATGGCGAGCAACAGCCCGCCATGGCCGTCCGGATGCAGCCGCGCCGGATAGCCCGGCATGTTGGCGGCGACCGTCTCGCGGGGGCCAAGGCCGTTGCTGCCAAGCGCGAATCGGCTGAGGCGATGCGCCCAGCTCTCGGTGAGCCACAGGCTGTTGCCATCGGCGGAGACCATCACACCATAGGGATAAGGCAGGTCGCGCAGCAGCACCTGCGGATTGTCGAGGCCGGCACCGCAACTGATCAGGCGGCCATTGGCACGCTTCTCCATCAGATCGTGCCGCCACTCGCCGGGTCGGCGGCCGATGCTGCCTTCGACGGCATAGATGCGGCCATCGGGCGCCACCGTGACCGACAACAGCCCGGTGAGCGCGCTGCCGCCGACTGCATCCAGCCAGCGCGGCGCGGGCTTGGCGGGATCGATCGCCGCAAGCCCCCTGCCCGCGACGCAGACCAGGAGCCGGCCGTCCGGATGTAGCGCGAGCCCGCCGGCGTCGTCCTCGAACTCGGCGATCACGGTGCGGGTCGAAAGATCCGCGCCGCTGAGCTTCAGCACCTTTCGGCCGGCGGAGACATAGATCGCGCCGTCGCCCGCGGCGATCACGTCGTCGACGCTGGGCAGCGGCTCGCCGATCGGCGCGGCGGTGTCGAGCCGGTCGTTCGGGCTGAGCGCACCGTCGAGCGGCGGGATCGCGTTCTGGCCGCCGTCGCGGTCGACGACGCTGCGGATGTCGCGCAGCAGATGATCGAAGAATCCCATTACGTCGTCACCCTGCTCTTTGCGCCCCAGTACGCGTCGTAGCCGGTCCAGCTGTCGTCGACGCCGTCGAGCTTGATGCGGCCGATCCGGTTGTTCTCGAGCCCGCCGAGATAGAGATAGCCCTGGTGCTCGCGCATCGAGGTCAGCGTCGAATGCGAGATGCCGGTCGGATCCCACCACGACTCCAGCGCCTCGCCCTGCTCGTTGAACTTCAGCACGCAGCCATGATTGAGCGCCGGCGCCAGCCATTCGTCAGTCGGCACCTGCTTGACCATGCGCAGCCGGAAGCCGGGCTTTCGCGCGGCGAGGTCGAAGGTCGGCGTACGGATGCCGACTAGCGCCAGCCAATAGGTGCCGTCGGAGGCGCGGTTGATGTTGTCGGGGTTGCCCGGCAGCTCGTCCATCAGCACTTCGGTCTTGCCCTTGTTCGGGCCGTCGATCCAGTGCCGGAACACCTTGCACAGCGAGGTCGACGCAATCAGGATCGACTTGCCGTCATGGGCGACGCAGATCCCGTTCGGGAAATAGAAGTGGTTGATCACCGTGCGCGTGGTCTTGGTCGCCGGGTCATAGCAGACCACGCGGCCGTTCGGCCGGCCCTCGAGGATGTCGAGGGTGTTGGTGGTCATCTCATAGCGCGTGGTGCAGTCGCTGAAATAGATCTTGCCGTCGGGCGCGATGTCGAGGTCGTCGGCCATGCGCAGACGACTGTCGTCGTTCAGCTTGTACCAGGTGCGGTTGGTCTCGTCGGTGACCTTGAAGATGCGTCCATCGGGCGCGACGCCGTAGACGCCCATGCCGGCCACCGCCACGATCAGGTTCTCGTCGCGATCGAACTGCATGCCGAGCGGCCGGCCGCCGATATGGGCGAACACCTCGCGGGTTTCAAAGTTCGGCCCCGAGAAGCGGATCACATTGCCGTCGCGAGTCGAACCGTAGAGCCGGCCCTGGCGATCGAGGATGACGTCCTCGGGCCCCTCGACCTGATCGACGCCGATCGCCTGCGCCTTGATCAGCCGGCCGTTCTGCGCGTAAGGCGATGCTGCGCCCGGCTGCACCGCCGGCGCCGAGGCGAGCGGCACGAAGGCCGGATTGACGTAGATCTTTTGGATCGCCTTGCCGCGGTTCTTCGACCATTTGACGTCGATGCCGACCGCGGCGAGCAGGATCATGCCCGTCACCGCCGAGGTGACGTAGCCCGGGATGCCCATCCGCACGAGGCCGTTGATCAAGAGGAAGATGATCAGCGCACCGATCATCGCCCGCCACACCGTGCCCTTGCCGCCGGCGAGCGATACGCCGCCGAGCACCACGGCGGTGAGCGCCTGGAATTCCCAGCCCACACCGGTGGTGGAATCCGTCGAGGCCTGCCGTGCGGCGTAGAAGATGCCGCTCGCCGCGCACAGCGTGCCCGACAGCACATAGGTCATGAACAGCATCAAGCGAACGCGGATGCCGGCATGGCGCGCCGCCTTGCGGCTGGCGCCGATCGCGGTGAGATGCCAGCCATAGCGCGAGCGCGACAGGAAGATGTGGCAGATCAGGAGCACCACGAACAGCGTCGCCGCATTGACGGGGATACCGAGCACGCTGCCGCCGCCGATGAAATCCCAGGCGTCGCTGTCGATCGAATTGGTCGCGAACACCTGCGCATAGCTGGTGTTGAGCAGATTGACCGAGGCGCGCAGGATGATCAGCGTCACCAGCGTGGTCAGGAACGGCCGCGTCTTCAGGAAGCCGATCAAAAAGCCGTTGATGCTGCCGAGCAGCGCGCCGACCAGCAGCGTCGCGGGCACCGCGAGGCCGACCGGCCATTCGCGCACCAAGAGGAAGTACAGCGCCGCGAAATTGCACAGCGCGAAGATCGCGCCGACCGAAAGGTCGATGCCGCCGGTGACGAGGCAGAAGCCCATCGCCAGCGCGACGAAGCCGAATTCGGCGAACAGCCGCAGCAGCGACACCGAGTTCTGCACCGAGGCGTAGTCGGGAATGGTGAGCGCGAAATAGGCCCACAGCCCGATCATCACGGTGAACGGGACGACCGGCTCGAACCACTGTTTCAGCAACAGCTCCGACAGCAGGAGCCGGGGTGAAAACCGCCGCACCGACGCGGCAAAGGAATCAACGGCCATCGACATCGTCAAAGCACTCCCTCGATCCGGTTTCACGCGTCCGGATTCTGAACCTTGTCACAGCCGGCGCGGGAATGCCCCCCGCGCCGGCTGTCCCGCGCCTTGTTAGTTTTTCTTGGGTAGCGCGAAACAGGTGCCACCGAGCGAGGCGTTCGACTTATCGATCCAGATCGGCCGCGTGTAATAGGACAGGTTCTTCGTGCCGGGCTTGTCGCCGGACATCAGCAGCGTCTCGGCCGCGAACATCAAATCGTGGCCCTGCTCGGTCGCCTTGTAGCTGAGGAACTTGCTGAAATTGCCTGACGTGACCTGGTCGCAATCGAGCTGCGAGCCCTCGCCCGAGGCGAACACTTTGACGTCGTCGATCTTGCCGGCGTTGCGGATCGCCTGCGCGGCGCCCGATTCCATGATGCCCCAGAAGCCGATCGAGGCGCAGAGATCGGGATGCTGCTGGATCACGGTCGCGGTAATGTTGAGCGCGGTGTTGGCGTCCCAGTTCGCGGCCTGGTTCGACACCACCTTGATGTTGGGATCCTTGTTCAGAACATCCATGATGGCGCCGACCTGGTCGACGCTGGCGGCCGCGGTCAATTCGCCCTGCACGATCTGCACCTTGCCCGACTTGCCGGAACCGGTGCCGCAGGCCTTGACGGCTTCGTTCGCGAGCAACCTGCCGATCTCGCGCCAGTCGACGCCGACGAAGGCGCCGGACTTGTAGTTCGAGGCCATGTTGACCTGGATCACATGCGTGCCCTGGGCCTCGGCGCGCTTGAGGTCCTTCATCAGCAGCGTCACGCTCGGGTTCTGCACGATCAGGACGTCGGGTTTCTGGTCGACCAGCGCGGTCAGCGCCTGCTGCATGGCGGATGGATTGTTGTTGGGATCGCGCACGACGTATTTCATGCCGCGCCACTCGGCCTCTTCCTGCACCACGCGGCCCCATTCATCGGACAGCGGCACGCCGAGCGCGATCGGCAGATAGGCGACCGTCTTGCCTTGCAGCGACTTGTCGTAGGCGGCGCGCAATTCGCGCCCGGCCTTGGTGCCTTCATCCTGCGCGGATGCCGCGAACGGCACCGCGGCAAGCGCCACACCGGCGAGCAGCATTGTCCAGAACTTCGTCGTCTTCATCGTCTCCTCCACACAAAATTCTTTTGATTGATTTGGACTTGTTATGATTGATCTTGGCGCTGGGGACACTCGCATCAGTCGCCTTGTTTCAGTCCCCTTGCCGCGCGGTCTCCTCGTCGCGGGGATGCAGCCAATTGTCGAGCACGATCGCCGCCAGCAGCACCACGCCCTTGATGATGTTCTGCACCTCGCTGTTGACGTCCATGATCGTGAAAGCATTGAGCAGCGTGCCGATCAGGACGCAGCCAACCACGACGCTGAACACGCTGCCGCGGCCGCCGATCAGGCTGATGCCGCCGATCACGACGACGAGGACGACGTCGAAGATCATGGTCCCCTGCGTGATCGCCATCTGCATGCTGCCGGTGGTGCCGACCCAGACCAGGCCTGCAATCCAGGCGAGCAGCGCAACCAGCACGTGCTCCAGCACGATCAGCGGCCGCAGCGGAATGCCGGTCAGCCGCGCGGCCTCCGGATTGTCGCCCTGCGCATAGATGAAGCGGCCGATCGAGGTGCGCGACAGGAACAGATGCATCGCGATCGCACAGGCCGCGAACACCAGGATCGGAACCGGGACGCCGAACAGCCGTCCGGCACCGAGATACATCAGGCCCGGTGCGTCCTTCGGCGCGTAGACCACCCAGGCCGGCGCGATCCAGAACGCGAGGCCATAGATCACGAAGCCGGCGGCCAGCGTCACGAACAGCGCCGGCGCCTCGACGAAGGCGACCATCACGCCGTTGACGACGCCGATCAGCACCGCGATTGCCAGCGCGAGCAGCACTGCCGTGAAGACGGGCATGCCGTTCTGCATGTAGATCAGCGCGATGGCCCAGGAACCCGCCATGATCGCGACCTCGGAGAGGTCGATGCCGCGGCTGATCACGATCAGCCCCATGCCGAGGCCGAGCACGCCGAGGATGGAAATACTGCGCAACAGATTGAGCAGGTTGGAGACAGTGGCAAAACCGTTCAGCGTCAGGCCGAACACCACCAGAAGCGCGATCGTGATCAGGAGCACGATCTGCTCCTGGCTCGGCTTTGCGAACATTGAGCCCGAGCGAGATGATGCCGCAGGGACAGCAACGCCGCGCGATGGCGATTGCACGCTCATCGTTTCCTCCAGGTATTATTTTGCTTGAGACTTTAAGAGTGGCAACTCATATTCGTCAAATGCATTCGACGGATACGGATTGATTATTTCCATGCATGTGCGCGACATCGATCTGAACCTGTTCGTGGTGTTCGACGCGATCTATTCCGAGGGCGGCGTCAGCCGCGCCTGCTTCCGTCTCAACCTGACGCAGCCCGCGGTGAGCCACGCGCTGAGCCGGCTGCGCGCGATGTTCAACGATCCCTTGTTCGTGCGCCGCCATCACGTGATGACGCCGACCCCGCTGGCGCGCCAGATCATCACCACCGTGCGCCAGGCGCTCAATGGCCTCGAGACGACGCTGACCCACACCAACCGGTTCGATCCGGCCAAGACGCCGAAGCGGTTCGTGATCGGCCTGCGCAACAATCTGGAGGCGCCGATGCTGAGCGCGCTGATCAACCGGATCAGCAGCGTCGCACCGCTGGTCGAGATCGCCACGGTGCGCAGCGAGCGCAACAATCTGGAGCGCGAGCTGGCCGCCGGCACGCTCGACGTTGCGATCGATACGCTGCTGCCGCTCTCGACCGAGGTGCGGCGCGAGCAGATCCTGACCGAGCACATCGCGGTGTTCGCCCGGCGCGGCCATCCCGAGCTCCGCGCGCGGCTCGACAAGAAGGCCTATCTGCGCATGGAGCATGTCTGCGTGACGTCGCGGCGCAGCGGCGTGTCGTTCGAGGATTTCCAGCTCCAGCGCCTCGGCCTGACGCGCACCGTCCGCCTGACCTGCCAGAATTTCGCAACCGCCTGCCACGTCGTGAGCCGCAGCAACATGCTGCTGACGGCATCCGAAAGCGCCGCCTCGGTGCTGGAAGACCCCGGGCTGTTGCAGTGCTTCCCCTGCCCGTTCCCGATCAGCCCGCACGTCAACTATCTCTACTGGCATGCCACCGCCGAGGGGGACACCACCAATCAATGGCTGCGCGAGCAGCTGCGCGCCGCCGCAGCGCTGCTGGCCGGCAGCCGCTTCAGCAAGAAGAGCCGCCGCGCGGCCAAGACGGGCCCGAAGGTCGCGATTCCGATTCCGACCAGCATAGCCGCCGAATAGCGACGCGCTGCATCGATTTTGCTCCGAAGCGCTCAACGGACTCCACTTCACCTCGCCCCGCGTGCGGGGAGAGGTCGCATCGCATCGAAGATGCGATGCGGGTGAGGGGGAGCCTCCGCGAACACACCCGTCGCCGAATACGCGGAGGCAGCCCCTCACCCCAACCCTCTCCCCGTAAGAACGGGGCGAGGGAGCGCAGCATCGTCGTGGCCGCTATTCGACCTAATCTGATCAGCTACATCCCGCTCAGCCCGCTATCGACCGCCAGCGTCTGCGCGGTAACATAGACGCTCTCGTCCGACATGAAGAACAGCACGGCATAGGCGATCTCCCACGCCGTCGCCTGGCGGCCGAACGCAACGTGCCCCTTGCCGCGCGACGGCCGGCCGGCGCCGGCCTCGCGGCCGTTCGGGGTGTCGACCAGCCCCGGATAGACCAAATTGGCGCGGATGCCGCGCCGCGCACCGGTATGCGCGATGTTGCGCATCAGACCGCCGAGCGCGGCCTTGGAGGAATCATACACCGCCATCTGCGATCCCGCCTTCAGCGCCGCGATCGAGGAGATGAAGACGATCGAGCCGCCGTCCGCGAATTTCGGCAGAGCGGCACGGCAGCACAGCATCGGGCCGCGGACGTTGACGTCGTAGATCCTGTTCCATTCCTCCGCGCTGACATTGTCGAGCCCGGTCTTGCCGAACGTGCCAATGTTCAGCACCATGCCGTCGAGCCCGCCCATCGCGTGACGAGCTTCATCAATCATCCTGATGACGTCGGCCTCTTTGGTGACGTCGGCAGCGATCGCGAAACCGCGGCCGCCCTCGGCCGCGATGCGCGCGACCGTGTCCTCGGCGGAGGCAAGGTTGAGGTCGGCGACCGCGACCTGCGCGCCCTCGCGACCGAACAGCAGGCTCATGGCGCGGCCGTTGCCGATCGGATCGGTCGCGGCGTCGAACACGCGCTGGCCGCCGCCGACCACCAGGATGCTGCGCCCGTTGAGGCGTCCCCTGCCCGGCGCCGCGCCCGAGGATTCCGCGCTCAGCGGACGGACATAGCGCTCCGGCTTGGAGTCTTGCGAGGTCTCCGACATCCGATCACCCACGCTTCTTGCCGCTCTCGTAGACCACCATGCCGGCGGCTGGATCCAGGTCAGTCTCGGTCGCTTCGGTCAGCCGCGCCATCATCATGTAGAAGCCGAGCGCGACGATCGTCTCGACGATTTCCTGATCGCTGAAATGCTTACGCATAGCGGCGAAGGCCGCATCGCCGACCCGCACCTTCTCGACCACCTCGCGGCCGAAGCCGAGCAGCGCCCGCTCGGCAGCGTTCAGCGAAGCATCGCCGCAGTCGCCGCGCTCGACGGCATCGATCTGCGGCTGGGTCACGCCGACGCCGAGCGCGATCGGCACATGCTGGCGCCACTCATAGGCGCCGCCCTCGAGCTGCGCGGCCTGCAGAATCAGCAGCTCGCGATTGACCGCGGAGAGCTTCTGCTTGTGCAGGATCGAGTTGGCGAGCCGCATCAGGGGCATCGCATTGGTCTCGGCATGGGCCATCATGCGGAAGATGTTGAGCTTGACCGGCATGCGGTCGAACGCCATGCGGATGTCGCCGCTCGTGGTATCCGGATCAATCAAAGGCAGCCTTGCCACGCGTCTCTCCCAATCTTCGTTTGTTCGTTGTTGTTGCGGTCCGTGCGTCCACCTAATGCTGCGGGCGGACCGAGATCAAGCCGACCGTTCCGGATTGCCCGGATTGCGGGGTTCAGCCATGCGGTTCCGCGCTTGAATCCGCTGCTGCGGGCAGGCATAAGGACCGCCATCTCCCTTAAAAAATGGCCATAGCCCAAGGATTTATGATGCCCGCCTATCGCTCCCGCACCACCACCCACGGCCGCAACATGGCGGGTGCTCGCGGCCTCTGGCGCGCCACCGGCATGAAGAACGAGGACTTCGGCAAGCCGATCATCGCGGTGGTCAATTCCTTCACCCAGTTCGTGCCCGGCCACGTCCATCTCCAGAACCTGGGCCAGCTGGTCGCACGCGAGATCGAGAAGGCCGGCGGGGTGGCAAAAGAGTTCAACACCATCGCTGTCGATGACGGCATCGCGATGGGCCATGACGGCATGCTCTACAGCCTGCCCTCGCGCGAGCTGATCGCCGACAGCGTCGAATACATGGTCAACGCGCATTGCGCCGACGCGATGGTCTGCATCTCCAACTGCGACAAGATCACGCCCGGCATGCTGATGGCGACGCTGCGCCTCAACATCCCGACCGTGTTCGTCTCGGGCGGACCGATGGAATCGGGCAAGATCCTGCTCAAGGGCAAGAAGCGCGCGGTCGATCTGATCGACGCGATGGTCGCCGCCGCCGACTCCAACGTGTCAGACGACGAGGTCGAGGTGATCGAGCGCTCGGCCTGTCCGACCTGCGGCTCCTGCTCCGGCATGTTCACCGCGAATTCGATGAACTGCCTGACCGAGGCGCTCGGCCTCGCGCTGCCCGGCAACGGCTCGGTGCTGGCGACCCACGCCGACCGCAAGAGCCTGTTCGTCGAGGCCGGCCATCTGATCGTCGATCTCGCCCGCCGCTATTACGAGCAGGACGACGCCAAGGTGCTGCCGCGCAACATCGCGAACTTCAAGTCGTTCGAGAACGCGATGACGCTCGACATCGCGATGGGCGGCTCGACCAACACCGTGCTGCATCTGCTCGCCGCCGCGCGCGAGGGCGAGGTGCCGTTCACGATGGCCGACATCGACCGTCTGTCGCGCAAGGTGCCGGTGCTCTGCAAGGTCGCGCCCTCGGTGCAGGACGTCCACATGGAGGACGTGCATCACGCCGGCGGCATCATGGCGATCCTCGGCGAGCTCGACCGCGCCAAGCTGCTCACGACCGACGGCCCGACCGTGCACGCCGCGACGCTGGACGACGCGCTGAACCGCTGGGACGTGGTGCGGACCACGAGCGACAAGGTGCGCAACTTCTATCGTGCAGCTCCCGGCGGCGTGCCGACCCAGGAGGCGTTCAGCCAGGACCGTCGCTTCGACGAGGTCGATCTCGACCGTGAAAGCGGCGTGATCCGCGGCGCCGCGCATGCCTATTCCAAGGACGGCGGCCTCGCCGTGCTGTTCGGCAATCTTGCGGAAGACGGCTGCATCGTGAAGACCGCCGGTGTCGATCAGAGCATCCTGAAGTTCTCAGGTCCCGCCCGCATCTTCGAGAGCCAGGACGCCTCGGTCGAGGCCATCCTCACCAACAAGGTGAAGGCCGGCGACGTCGTGCTGATCCGCTATGAAGGTCCGCGCGGCGGCCCGGGCATGCAGGAGATGCTGTATCCGACCAGCTATCTGAAGTCGAAGGGGCTCGGAAAGGCTTGCGCGCTGATCACCGACGGCCGCTTCTCCGGCGGATCGTCGGGCCTGTCGATCGGCCACGTCTCGCCGGAAGCCGCCGAAGGCGGCCTGATCGGCCTGGTCGAGGAAGGCGACATCATCGAGTTCGACATCCCGAACCGCAAGGTCAACCTCAAGGTCGACGACGCCGAGTTGAAGCGCCGCCGCGCGGCGATGGAAGCCAAGGGCAACGCGGCATGGAAGCCGGCGGCGCCGCGCAAGCGCGCCGTCTCGACCGCGCTGAAGGCCTATGCGGCGTTCGCCAGCAGCGCGGCGAAGGGTGCGGTGCGCATCCTGCCGGAGTAATCGGCGGCAGTTCGTCCGCAGCTCCGTTTCACCTCTCCCCACCGGGGAGAGGTCGATTTGCGCAAGCAAACCGGGTGAGGGGCCGCTGCTCGTCGGAGAGACCGTAACCCCTCACCCGGCGCTACGCGCCGACCTCTCCAAAGGGAGAGGTGATTTTCGATTCCAATAAAGTCTGCTCGCGCGACGCGTCACCTCACGTGCAAGTCGGCCGCCTCGATCCGGATGCGGTCGGCATGCAGTGACCAGTCGCACAGCGATTGTTCCTGACAGAATTTGACCTTGGCCATCTCGGTGGCCTGGCCCTCGCTCGCGGCGTCGATCTCGAGCGCGCCCTGGCAGACCTCGCGCTCGCAGCCATTGCCGCCGAGCACGTCCTTCATGAAATGAACGACGAAGCGTGACATGGAACCCTCCCTGCTGCACCGGCAGAGCCCGGGGGTACCACGCTAGCACTAATGCAAAATAGGCGTGAGTTAATTCGGATGGGTCGCGTGCGACCGTTCGCAGCGGGAAAAACTACGCGCCGGCCTGCGGCAGGCTGGCGGCCGCGATCGCGACGATCTGCGCAATGCGGCGGCCGATCTTGGCAGGCGCGTTGCGGAGCAATGACTGGACCTGTCGCATGACACAGCTTCCTTCCGTGCCCGGGATGGTCGGGCACATCAGGAAAATGGCGATTTCGGGCTAAGTCGTCGATATCTCAGGGAAAATAACAACGGACGCGTCGCGGGGCGGCGGTTTGGCAGTGGGTTTGTTGCCCTATTCGCGTCCGCGACGACGGAGATTTTCTCCAGCGTTCTCGAGCCGCCCTCACCACGTATAGCGCACGCCCCCCTTGCCGGCGTAGGACGAGGTGACATTGGA
>NZ_JASGSR010000181.1:0-11893 GCF_040446015.1 Bradyrhizobium sp. INPA03-11B | reverse complement strand
GTCCTCAGTGCGGATCGTGCTGCGCTTGCGAGCGCATTTCCCGAACGTTCCAAGGTTAGCTGAAGGCTGCATTGACGTTGATTGCATCAGCACGCTATCCCAATCGTTGCCTTCGCAACCCAGACCGTCTCGTCCATGTCCAACACAGAACTTGAGATCGTCGTCGACGATCCGACCGCGCCAGAAGACAATTCGCCTCCCGTCGTCTCCACCGGCGTCGTTGACGTCATCGTTTCGCTGCTGCTGCTCGCGCTCGCAGTGGTGCTCGGCTGGGACAATTGGCGCACGGGCGCGTCATGGGATTCGACCGGACCGCAGCCGGGCTATTTTCCGTTCTATCTCTCGGTGATTCTCGGCGCCGCCAGCCTCTATGGCCTCGGCGCCGCCTTTGTCTCGCGCCGGGAAGCTGCCGAGACCTTTGTCACCCGCGCCCAGTTCCGGCGAGTGATGGCGGTGTTCGTGCCGACCTTCCTGTTCTGCCTCGCCACTCAATATCTCGGCCTCTATGTCGCGAGCTTCCTCTTGATCGCGGGCTTCATGCGCATCGTCGGCAAGATCGCACTATGGAAGTCGCTGCTGACCGCCTTCATCTTCACCGCGGCGATGTTCGTGACCTTCGACATCGCATTCGATGTCATCATGCCGAAGGGGCCGCTCGAAGCGGCCTTCGGCTACTGAGCGATCGACAGGATTTCGAAACATGGAAGCCTTCGGTCTCTTGCTGCACGGCTTTGCCGTCCTGCTGACGTGGAAGACGCTGCTGCTGATGATGGTCGGGCTCGTGCTCGGCATCTTCGTCGGCGTGCTGCCGGGGCTTGGCGGCCCGAACGGCGTCGCGATCCTGCTGCCGCTGACCTTCACGATGGATCCGACATCCGCCATCGTGATGCTGTCCTGCATCTATTGGGGCGCGCTGTTCGGCGGCGCCATCACCTCGATCCTGTTCAACATCCCCGGCGAAGCCTGGTCGGTCGCGACCACCTTCGACGGCTATCCGATGGCGCAGCAGGGCAGGGCGGCCGAAGCGCTCACCGCGGCGTTCACCTCGTCCTTCATCGGCTCGCTGGTCGCGGTGCTGCTGATCACCTTCCTCGCGCCGATGATCTCGTCGTTCGCGCTGAAGTTCGGTCCGCCGGAATTCTTCGCGGTCTATCTCCTGACCTTCTGCTCCTTCGTCGGCCTCGGCCGCGAAGCCAAGCACAAGACGGTCATCTCGATGTCGCTCGGGCTGCTGCTCGCCGGCGTCGGCATGGATACGGTGTCCGGGCAGCTGCGCATGACCTTCGGCTCTGCGGAGCTGTTGCGCGGCATCAACTTTCTCGTTGCCGTGATCGGCCTGTTCGGCATCAGCGAGATCCTGCTGACGATGGAGGAGCGCCTGGCGCTGCGCGGACATGCCGCCGGCATCTCGCTCCGCGTGGTGCTGTCGGTGTGGAAGGACCTGCCGAAATATTGGGTGACGCTGCTGCGCTCGTCCGTGATCGGCTGCTGGCTCGGTATCACGCCGGGCGGCGCGATCGCGGCGTCCTTCATGGGCTACAACCTCGCCAAGCGCTTCTCCAAGGATCAGGAGAGCTTTGGCAAGGGCCGGATCGAGGGTGTGTTCGCGCCGGAGACCGCAGCCCACGCCTCGGGCACTTCGGCGCTGTTGCCGATGCTCGCGCTCGGCATTCCAGGATCAGGGACTGCGGCGATCCTGCTCGGCGGCCTGATGGTGTGGGGCCTCAATCCGGGCCCGCTGCTGTTCGTCGAGCACAAGGATTTCGTCTGGGGCCTGATCGCCTCGATGTATCTCGGCAACGTCGTCGGCCTGGTGCTGGTGCTGACCACCGTGCCGATCTTCGCCTCGATCCTGCGCGTGCCGTTCGCGGCCGTCGCCCCGATGATCGTTGTGTCCTGCGCGATCGGCGCCTACGCGATCCAGAACGCGATGTTCGATATCTGGCTAATGCTGGGCTTCGGCGTCGTCGGTTACGTCTTCAAGAAGATCGGCATCCCGCTCGCGCCATTCACGCTTGCTCTGGTGCTCGGCAGCCGCGCCGAGGACGCGTTCCGCCTCTCGATGATCGGCTCCGGCGGCGACATGAAGGTGTTCTGGTCGAACGGCCTCGTCGGCAGCATCACGACGCTGGCGATCGTGCTGCTGTTCTGGCCGGTGATCGATCGGGCCTTTGCCGGCGTCGCGCGTCTGCTGCGGCCGGCAAAGGCGTGAGGCGTCAGACGACCTTGCGCTGGCGCAGCTCGGCGATCTCGTCCTTGCCGAAGCCGAACTCGGCCAGCACTTCCTCGGTCTGCTCGCCGAATTCCGGCGGCCGCGCCGCCATCTTGCTCGGCGTCCGCGACAGCGTCACGGGCTGGCTGACCAGCTGGATGTGCCGATTCTCGTCGTTCGGCACGCGCTGGGCCATGCCGAGATGCTTGACCTGGGCATCCTCGAACATCTGGTCGATCGAGTAGATCGGCCCGCACGGCACGCCGGCAGCGTTCAGCTCCTCAACCCAGGTGTCGGTCGACTTCTTCTCGGTCAACACGTTGATCCTGGCATTGAGCGCATCGCGGTTCTTCGAGCGCGCCGGTGCGGTCGCGTAATCGGGGTCGGTGATCAGGTCGGGCGCGCCGATCGCCTGGGCGCAGCGCTCCCAGATCCGCCCGCCTGTCGTGGCGATGTTGATGTAGCCGTCGGAGGTCTTGAACACGCCGGTCGGGATCGAGGTCGGATGGTTGTTGCCGGCCTGCTTGGCGACTTCCTTTTCCATCAGCCAGCGTGCCGCCTGGAAATCCAGCATGAAGATCTGCGCCTGCAGCAGCGAGGTCTGCACCCATTGGCCTTCGCCGGACACATCGCGTTCCAGGAGCGCGGTGAGGATGCCGATCGCACAGAACAGCCCCGCGGTGAGGTCGGCCACGGGAATGCCGACCCGCATCGGGCCTTCGCCGGGCGCGCCGGTGACCGACATCAGGCCGCCCATGCCCTGCGCGATCTGATCGAAGCCCGGGCGCTTGTGATAGGGGCCGTCCTGGCCGAATCCGGAGATGCTGCCATAAACGATCTTCGGATTGATCTTGCGGATGCTCTCATAGTCTATGCCGAGCTTGGCCTTCACGTCCGGCCGGAAGTTTTCGACCACGACATCGGCCTGCTCCGCCAGCCGCTTGAACACCTCGAGCCCCCTGGGGTCCTTCAGGTTCAGCGTCATGGCGCGCTTGTTGCGGTGCAGGTTCTGGAAATCGGATCCGCCGCGCGGGCCGCCCGGCTGTTCGCCGCCGCCGTCCTCCAGCAGCGCATCGATCTTGATGACATTGGCACCCCAGTCCGCGAGCTGGCGCACGCAGGTCGGCCCGGACCGGACCCGGGTCAAATCCAGCACGGTGAAGCGGGACAGGGCTTGGGATGCGCGGGGAAAGGGCATTGAGACACCTCTTGTTTGGCGGGCCGCTGTGGGGGCTATTGCTCACCTGCCATAGACAATTTGGCAGGTCTTTCCAACTGTTACCCTGATAACAAACCTCCGGAAACGAACAGTCACGGTTCCGCGAAAACCGGCTCTGCGTCGGCTGCTATTCGAGCCTGCCCACACCTGCGCGCCCGCCAACCCTCGACAATCGCTGTGCTGGCTGCTAGCCCGTCGCCTCACCGAATGGGTTTTGCCCTTATGGAAGAGGGACTTGAGGCGTTTTGACGTGATGGACCGAAAGCGGGCATGGCAGTGAAGAGAGGTCCGTCCCATCTGCTCGGCAACTCGGCATGGAATGCGACTGCGTTTGCGGTCGCGGTTCTGCTCAATCTTGCGATTCTCCCGTTCGTGATTTTCCGGCTCGGCCTCGCCGCGTTCGGCGTTGCGGGTCTGGTGACAGCCTGCGTCGCGCCGGCGCTGATGTTCAGCAATGCGCTTGGCCTCTCGACGGCGCGCGAACTCGCGCAAAGGTTGGAACCGTCCGATCGCGACGAGGCGCGGCGGTTCTTCGCGACCGCCCTTGCGCTCGCCATCGCCGTGGGCGGCCTGATCGTGGCCTTGCTGATCCTTGCGGGCGCGCCGCTCGCGCGGTTGGGATTTCACCTCGGCGGCCCGGCTGCCGAAGACCTCGGACTTGCCTTCGCAGTGGCCGGCGCTGGCTGGCTGTGCCAGTGCGTGTTTGCGGTCTTCCTTTCGCTGTTCACGGCGCGCCAGGATTACCGGCGGATTGCGTCGATCAGCATCACCGGCACGGTCGTGACGACCATGTCGATGCTGCTGCTGATTCCCTATGCGCCGCGTGCCTCGACCTTCCTCGGCTGTCAGGCCCTGGGCTTCGCGAGCAATCTCCTGATGGCCTTCGCCTGGTCGCGGCACGCGATCAGCGACTGGCTGGCCCGTCCGGCGGTCGATCGCGGCGCGCTGCGCGCCCTGGTCAAGCTTGGCGGCTGGCAGGTCGCCGCTCAAAGCGGCGCGCTGTTCGCCGGACAGGCGGACCGCTATCTGCTCGGCGCGCTGCTGCAGCCACAATTCGTTGGATTCTACAGCGTCGCGCAGCGGCTGGAGGAGGCGGTCTATATCGGCGTGTTGAAGATCGGCGAGATATTGTTCCCGTTCTTCAGCACGCTGCAGAAGGAGGATGACGATCGCAAGGTCGACCTGCTGCTGCGCTCGTCCTGGATTCTCAACGTGCTGGCCGCGAGCGCGCTGGGTGGCCTGATCCCGGTCGCTGGCGCGTTGCTGTATCGATGGACCGGCGCCGAAGTCGCCGCCGAGGCGCAGCTGGTGCTGGTGGTGCTTGCGATCAGCGGAATATTGGGCTCGAGCGCCAACGTGTTCGCGTACTATCTGCTGTCGCAGGGCCGCTCCAGTTCCAATGCGCTGATCTCGCTCGTCACCGGTATCTTCACGCTGGCGACCAGCGCTGTCGCGTTGCCGTATTTCGGCTGGCAGGCGGCCGGCTGGAGCTCCTGCGTCGGCATGCTCGCCCAGATGGTGATCACGGTGCTGCTGCTCAGGCGAACCTTCCGGCTTTCAGCGATGTGGTCGCGGATGCTGCATTTCGTCCTGATCCCGCTCGGCACGGGTATCGCCGTTGCGCTGGCGCTGCGCTCGCAGCTTGGCCATGTGTCATTCGACCACGCGCCGTCATGGTGGTATGTGGTGTCGCTCTACGGCGTGTCGGCGGCGGCGATCTTTGTCGCCGCCATCGCCGTGTCGCAGCTTGGTCCTTATCGCGCCGTCTGCTGGCGCGATCTTCGTATCATCATCACCCGCTTCTTGCCCTTGAAGGCTGTCTAGACATGTGCGGCATCGCAGGCATCGTCAATCTGCGCGGCGCGCCCGTGGAGCCGGCCGACATCTCGCGGCTCACCAGCCTGATCGCGCATCGCGGGCCGTTAGGTGAGGGCACCTGGTTCAGTGCCAAGCGAAACGTCGCCTTCGGTCACCGCCGGCTTGCGATCATCGATCCCGGCGAGGGCGGCTATCAGCCGATGGCATCAGGCGATGGCCGCCATGTGATCGTCTACAATGGCGAGATCTACAACTTCCTCGAATTGCGTCGCGAGCTCGAGGCGAAGGGCACAGTCTTCCGCAGCCAGTCCGACACCGAGGTGATCCTTGCCGCCTGGCAGGCATGGGGCGAGGACATGCTGCTGCGCTTCAACGGCATGTGGGCGCTGGCGATCTACGATACGACGACGGACGAGCTGTTCCTTGCTCGCGATCGCTTCGGCATCAAGCCGCTGCTGTATGCGATGTCGTCCGAGCGGTTCGTGTTCGCATCCGAGCAGCGGGCGCTGGCGCGGAGCGGGCTGGTCGAGACCTCGCTCGACATCGACGTGGCGCGGCGGCTGCTGCTTGACCCGTTCGGCATCGAAGGCAGCGAACGGACTTTGTTCGCGCAACTGCGTCGCCTGCAGGGCGGGCACTGCATGTGGCTGCGCCAGGGGCGGGTGCAGGTGCGGCGCTGGTGGCGGACCGTGGATCATTTGCCTGCGATCCCGCAAACCGAATCCGAACGCGTCGCGCGCTTTCGCGACCTGTTTCAGGATTCCGTGGCGCTGCGCATGCGCAGCGATGTTCCGATCGGGACCTGCCTGTCCGGCGGCTTCGACTCGTCCGCGGTGATCTGTGCGATGGCGAGCCATGAGAAGGCCGGCATGGGACCGCGCGACTCGACCGCCTGGCGGCACGCCTTTGTCGCGACCTTTCCCGGTGCCAGCAATGACGAACGGCCGATGGCGGAGGAAGCGGCCGCGTGGGCCGATGTGGCGCCGAGCTTTCTCGAGATCGGGCGTTCCGATGCGCTCACTGACCTCGACCGGATTCTCGACGACAATGACGATGTCTATATCGGGCTGCCAAGCGCGCCGTGGCTGATCTATCGCGAGCTCCGCCGCCAGAACGTCACCGTGTCGCTCGATGGCCATGGCGCGGACGAGTTGATGGGCGCTTACTTTCAAGAAGGACAGTCGGCCGCGTTCCGGATCCGCAACGCAGCGGCTGCGCTCATGTCGCGATCGCAGCTGGCGCAGCGCGGCATCGACTTCTTGCGCGCGCAGGTGATCAGCCGCCAGGGGCGCTATTTCCTGCGGGGAGGCCTGACAGCGATCCCCGCAGCGTTGCCGCTGGTCGCCGAGAATGACGAACTGCCGGGTACGTGGGGCGCGCTGAACCGGCGTCTCTACCGCATGTTCCACTCGACCACGCTGCCGACCATTCTGCGTAATTTCGACCGGCTCTCGATGGCGCACGGGATCGAGGTGCGCATGCCGTTCATGGACTGGCGTCTGGTCACCTATACGATGGCGCTGCCGGAAACGAGCAAATCGGCCGATGGCATGACCAAGGTGATTGCACGTCAGGCGATGACAAACCTGATGCCCGAGAGTATCCGCACCGCCCGCCGCAAGGTCGGATTCAATTCGCCAATGCCGGAATGGCTGAATGGACCGTTGGCCGGTTGGACCGCGGAGCTGCTCGATCGGAAGGTCCCGGCCTTTGCCGAGTTCGTCGACGAAGCACCGCTCCGAAAGGCGGTCGGCCACTTGACGGCAACGCAGAGCTGGGATTGGGAATCCGTCGGCCGGATCTGGCCATACCTGAACATGAAATGGATGTTGGCGAGGACCGCGTAACCGATGCGTCTGTTCCAGAATAGCGGTCTTTATCCGTCTTATTTGCCGAGGCTGAACCAGCTTGCGGCGAAAGCGTCGACCTTCGCCGCGCGTCGCGACGTGTTCCTGCATGATCGCTTCGGCGCGGCGCATTTCCTAGAGCCCGTACTCGACGGCGCACCTGAAGCCTTTTTCACCAATGCCGACGACGAAGTGCTGCAGCGCCAATGGGCGCGCGAGCAGGGCATGCAGGGGACGCCGACGCTGGAAGCCATTTTGCTCGCGCAGATCGAGCATCACAGAACCGAGGTATTCTACAATCTCGATCCGGTGCGTTATCCCACTGCGTTCGTCGCCAAGCTTCCCGGCTGTGTGAAGAAGACCTTGTGCTGGCGCGCGGCGCCTTCCGGCAATGCCGACCTGACCGCCTATGGCGCGGTGCTTGGAAACTTTCCCTCGATCCTTGAGGCGTGGCGCAGCAAGGGCTGCCGGGCCGAGCTGTTCTTCCCTGCGATCGATCCCGTGATGGAGCAGTACGGCCACGGCGAACGGCCGATCGATGTGGCGTTTGTCGGTGGATATTCGCGGCATCACAGCGCGCGGGGCAGGACGCTCGAACAGGTCGCGGCGCTGGCCGCCGATCGCAACATCGTGTTTTGCCTCGATGCATCGCGGCTGACGCGGCTTGCCGAAAGCGCGGTCGGTCGGTTGCTGCCGCTAGGCAAGCACCGGAGGCCCGACGTCATCGCGCGAATAGCGCGGCTGCCGTTGTTCGGCAGGGACCTCTACGAATTGTTCGGATCCGCCAAGATCGTGCTCAACGGCGCAATCGACATGGCCGGCAACGATCGCGGCAACATGCGCTGCTTCGAGGCGATGGGCTGCGGGTCGTTGCTGGTGTCGGATGCCGGCAACTACCCAGAGGCGATGCTGGACGGCGTCACGATGCGCACCTACGACGCGCCCGAAAGGGCAGCCGAGGCGATTTCAAGCAGCCTGCAGGATTGGCCGCAATGGGCCGGGATCGCCGCATCCGGCCGGCAGCGCGTGCAGCAGACCTACAGCAAGGCCTCGCAATGGGCCCATTTTATCGATCTCGTCGCGCGGATTGAGCCGTGCTAGACGGGGCACAGAGCCGGCCAGAGGGCGGGCGATCGGGCCGGAATGATGTCTGCAAGTGACTTGATCCATCAATTGAAATGGGTGGCCGACGGGCTTGCCGTGCCGCTGTTCAGGTTGCGGCCGCGGCCGTTCGGCCCGGGCTATCAGACGGTCAAGCGCGATACGATCACCGCGGCCATCGATGCCGGCCTGCTTCAGGCAGGAAAGGAGCTTCCGCCCGGCTACGGCGTCGCCATGGACGAGCGCGTGGTGGAATATCCCTGGGTCTATGGCCGATTGAGCAGCGTCGGCAAGATGCTGGACGCTGGATCGACCTTCAATCACGATTTTCTGCTGCAGCGTCCGCCGTTGCGCGGCGCGGACCTCACCATCATGACCCTGGCGCCGGAGCGGCGGTGCTATTGGCATGATGGCTACTCCTATGTGTTCGGTGATCTCCGGAAGACGATGTTCGGCGATCAGGTGTTCGACACCGTCGCCAGCATTTCGACGATCGAGCACATCGGTCTCGACAACCAGATGCTGTACACGGGCGACCCGCGCGACGCCGAGACCGATCGGGACGGCTTCGTTCCGGCGGTGAAGGAGTTCAAGCGCATCCTTAAGCCCGGCGGGACCTGCCTGATCTCCGTGCCGTTCGGCAAGCGCGACAATCTTGGCTGGTACCAGGTGTTCGATCTTGCGATGATCGAGCGGATCATCGAGGTATTCGGCGCGGCCTCTCACCATGTCGACTATTTCGGATATTCGCGGCAGGGCTGGTCGCGCCAGAGCGCGGAGGCACTCGCTGACGCCACCGTCTTTGACATCCACACCGGCAAGGGGCAGGGCAACGACCTTGCGGCGTCGTCGCGCGCCGTCGCGTGCCTGCAGCTGACGGCATGAATGTCGATTACCTGATCCAGCGTCTGCTTGGGCGCGCGACTTGCCGCTTGCAGGCAGACGCAGCGCTCGGCCGCCATGCCAGGATCAGGAACATCCGCGGCGATTCCGACAAGATCGTCGTCGGCCGCAATAGCCGCATCCTGGGCGAACTCCTGACCTTCGCGCATGGTGGGGCGATCAAGATCGGCGAGTGGTGCTACGTCGGCGAGGGAACCCGGATCTGGTCGGCTGCCTCGATCGAGATCGGCAACCGCGTTCTGATCTCGCATTCGGCCAATGTTTTCGACAATCTCACGCACCCGCTGCGGGCAGCGGAGCGGCACCGGCAGGTCCAGCAGATTTTCACGCGCGGCCATCCGAGCGACATCTCGCTGGATGAGAGCCCCGTCCAAATCTGCGATGATGCCTGGATCGGTGCGGGCGCGATGGTCTTGCGCGGTGTCACGATCGGGCAGGGTGCAATCGTCGCGGCCGGCGCGGTCGTGACTAGGGATGTCGCGCCGTTTACGATCGTGGCGGGCAATCCCGCGGTGCTGGTGAGGGAGCTTGGCCCCGATGAACGGTGAGCGCAAGTTTACCACCTGGGAGGAAGCGGTGGTCTGGCTGCGTAATCAGCCGGAGCAGCGCCAGCTCGTGCTCGACGCATTCTACGACGATCCGCTGGTTGGCGCCGCTGAGCGCTATTTTCAGAGTTCCGAGTGGCAGGCAGTCGCCGCGCTGCTGGCCGGGCGTGCCGGCACTGCGCTCGACGTCGGCGCTGGTCGCGGCATTGCGAGCTACGCGCTCGCCCGAACCGGCTTTGCCGTGGCAGCGCTGGAGCCGGACCCCAGCGCGATCGTGGGAGCGGCGGCGATCCGTGGCCTGGCGCAACAGACGCAATTGCCGATCCAGGTGGTCGAGGAGTTCTCCGAGCGGCTGCCATTCGACGATGCGACGTTCGATCTCGTGTTCGCGCGCGCCGTGTTGCATCATACGCGCGATCTCGACGGCGCATGCCGAGAGATGTTTCGCGTGCTGCGGCCGGGTGGCATGCTGATCGCGGCGCGCGAGCATGTCATCAGCAAGGAAGCGGACCTGCCGCAGTTCCTTGCGCAGCACCCGTTGCATCATCTCTACGGCGGCGAGCATGCCTTCCTGCTCGATCGTTACACCGGTGCGCTGACCACCGCAGGATTCTCTGCGATCGACACGCTGGCGCCGCTGCAAAGCCCGATCAACCTGTTTCCCTATACGCTCGAGACGCTGAGAGCGGCGATCGTGACGAAGCTTTCGCAAAAAATTCCGGTTGCTCCGCTGTGGCGAACTGCTCTCGCCTCACGGCGGGTGTTTGGCTCGCTGCTGTCGATGGCCGAACGTTTCGACAATCGGCCGGGCCGGCTCTACTCCTTTGTCTGTCACAAGGCCTGAGCGATGATCGTCTGGATTACCGGCGCGAACGGGTTCATAGGCCGCCATCTCGCCCACGAGCTGGCAGGGGCAGGCCATGCGGTGCATGGCGTCGGACACGGGGCGCTTGACGCAACCGAAGCCCGGCGGCTTGGCTTGCAGAGCTGGATCAACGGCGAAATCGATGCGGCCAATCTGAACGCGCTTGCGGCAGCGCACGGGCTGCCGACGCGTGTCTTCCACCTGGCCGGCGGATCGTCTGTCGGCGTCTCGATCGAGCGGCCGTTCGAGGATTTTTCGCGGACGGTTGCGAGCACTGCGCGGCTGCTCGAATGGCTGCGAGGATCGGCGCCAGACTGCGCAGTGATCGCGGCGTCGAGCGCGGCCGTTTACGGCGCCGATCATGTCGGCTCGATCGCTGAAAGTGCCGTCGTCACTCCGATGTCGCCCTATGGGCAGCACAAGTTGATGATGGAGCAGTTGTGCCGGAGCTATGCGCGGTCGTTCGGCTTGCACTGCACGGTCGTGCGGCTGTTCTCCGTCTATGGGCCCAATTTGCGCAAACAATTGCTCTGGGACATTTGTTCGCGCCTCAACGCCAAGGAGCAGGTGCTCACGCTCGGTGGGACCGGCAACGAGATACGCGACTGGACCGATGTTCGCGACGTCGCGAGGTTGCTTGCAAGCATTTCGGAAGCCTCGTCACCACAGGAGGCCTTCCGGGTCATCAATGGCGGTTCGGGCCGCGGGACGAGCGTTGCCGACATCGCCACGGGCCTCATCGGACAGTGGGGTGGCAAGACGGTTGTGCGGCACTCGGGGGTCAGCCGCCCCGGTGATCCCTTGAGCCTGTTGGCCGACGATGCGATGCTGCGTCAGATCGGATTTGATTGGCGCATTCCGCTCGATCAGGGGCTCGCCGACTACGTGGCCTGGTTCAAGGGGCAGGCTTCGTGACGCCGCGTCCCCTGCGGTTCGCGTTCAGTCACATTTCACGGCGGCTATGGGCCGGCGGCTACAATTATCAGCGCAATCTGTTCGCGGCGCTCGACCGGTTCTTGCCCGGCGAATTCGTCCCCGTCGTCTTTGCCGGGACCAGGGCCGAAGAGAATGAACTCGCGGAGCTTGCCGCGGTGCCAGGCGTCGAGATCGTTCGATCGGAAGCGTTCGACGGACAGCCAGGCCTGGCTGCGGCACTCGCGCTAGGTCTGGACCGGGGAGCTGCGGCGACGTTTCACTCCGCGCGCGTGGATGTTGTGGTCGAGGCCGCGCGCTTCTTCGGCTGGCGGCTGCCTGTCCCTGCAGTGGCGTGGATTCCGGATCTGCAGCACCGTTCGCTGCCTCAGCTGTTTCCAAGGACCGCACGCTGGCGCCGTGAGATCGGCTTTCGCGTTCAGATCGCCTCGGGGCGAACCATCATGCTGA
>NZ_JASGSR010000180.1:0-12048 GCF_040446015.1 Bradyrhizobium sp. INPA03-11B | reverse complement strand
CGATAGAGCTGCTCGATGGCTCCGTGGGCGGGCGCATCAGGATCTCGCCAATTGAGCTGTCCGTGCATGCCAAAGATCTGCATTCCATAGTCGGCTATCTTCTGACGGAGTTCACTGCTGTAGATCTTCTCGGTGGTCAACGTCGTGGTAGGGATCTCCCCATCTTCGATCTTTGATGCCGCGCTCAGCCCAAAGAGCCACGCGACCTCAAGGTCCGCGTCAAGCTCGGCCAAACGCTGCTGTACGTTCGGCCGATCGATAAGAAGGTTTCCTCCGACCAGGGTGGTTCGGCAGGCTTCAATTAGGTCATCCAACTCCCGTCGAAGCAAGCCCGCGCCCGCCAGAGCACCCCGCTCGAGATCGAGCGCCCCCGTGATGTACTGCCATCCCTTATTGATCTCGCCAATCAGGTTTTGGCGCGGCACGCGAACGTCGGTAAAGAACACTTCATTGGTTCGATAACCGCTCCAAGCAGTGAGCCGCCGCACCTCTATTCCTTTCGTGCTCAACGGAACCATGATGACGGAGATGCCTTGGTGTTTAGGCGCATTCGGATCGGTGCGGACACAGAGCCACTCATGGGTTGCAACGTGCCCCTGGCTGTTCCAACTTTTCGATCCGTTTATCACCCACTCGTCACCGACGAGCTCCGCTCGCGTTCTCAGGCTGGCCAGATCGGTGCCGGCGTTGGGCTCCGAGTATCCCAAGGCGACATGAAGGTCTCCGCGAGAGATCGGCGGCAGGAAGTCCCGCTTGTTCTCCTCGGTGCCATGACGCATGATCATAGGCGCGATCGTCGTAAGCGTCATGTCAGGACTTGGCACTCGAGCGTAGTCAAACTCGGCCATAAGAATGCGCAGTTCTACGGCCCCCTTGCCCATCCCGCCGTATTCTGTCGGCCAGGTCAGAGCAAACCACCCCTTCTCCCCGATCTTGGCTCGAAAGGCCTGCCCCCGCGGACCCCAACGCCATGCTCCAGGCTCGTGGGGTACGCCTTCGGCATAGAGTTCGTGCAGCAACTCAGGCGTAACGTTCTCACGAAGGAACGCGCGGACCTCATCGCGCCACTCACGCTGGCTATCGGTTAAATCGAAATTCAAACCTGCAGTCTCCCCTATCGAGAACCTTCACTCTAAGCTAGATGCGCGACAAATTTCTGCAAAATTTCGCATCAATGCGAGGAATTGCAGCAAATGAAACAGTCATCTCGCTTTAAGGCGCTTGGCGAAACGGAAGGTCCGGACAACTGCTCAACCGATACCTGAGAGTTGCTGCGCAAAAGCCGGGGCATAGCTCCTGCCGATAGTTCGCGCCGCACACTTTCAAGTTCATCTCGGCCGAGTCAAGCGGTGCACAACCGACGCACTGGACTAAGGCGTAGCATCAGGCGCTATTGCAAGGAATGAGACCACAGAACTCAGCAATCGAGCACCAGGCGGCCACCGCGGCATCCGGACACGCAGACCATCATCGACTTGCCTTCTGCGCGTTCCGCATCTGTCAGGACACTGTCGCGATGGTCGATTGCGCCTTCCAAAACGGTCATTTCGCAGCTGCCGCAAATGCCCTCCCTGCAGCTGAACGGCACTTCGACACCGGCTGCGAGCAACGCGTCGAGCAGACGCGTACCCGGCTCGATGCGAATTAGCTTGCCGCTGTTCGCGAGGTGCACGTCGTAGCTGGCGCTGTCATCGTGATCGACCAGGGATGGATCTGCCGCGAACCGTTCGACATGAGCGTGCGAATAGCCGTACCGCTCGCAGGCCTGTTCGAAAGCTATCAGCATCGGGGACGGGCCGCAGCAGTAATATCGGGTGTCTAGACCGTGGCAGGCGATAAACGCGTCGATATCCGGCGGGCCGCCTTGCTCAGAATCGAAATGCAACGTGAGCGGGATCCCAAGCGTCTGAATCGCGCCAAGCCATGCTGCATGTCCGCGCGTGCGACTGCAGTACAGCATTTCGACATCCTTCCCGAGTGAAACGAGCCGTTGGGCCATACAGTAGATCGCTGTCACGCCGATGCCCCCCGCGACTAGCAGGAAGCGCCCGCCAGTCTCATCCAGAGGAAAATTATTGCGCGGAGCCGAGACGGCCAGACGATCGCCCTCGCGCAAATGATCATGGATGTATGCCGAGCCACCTCGGCTATCACGTGAACGCAGAACCCCGAGCACGTAGCGCTCGCAGGTGTGCGGCGGGTTCACAAGGGAATAGCTGCGCACGATGCCATTGGGCAGGTGCACGTCGATGTGCGCACCCGCATCGAAGCTCGGGAAAACATCGCCGTCGACCGGACGCAACCCGATGCTGATCGTATCTGCGGCCTCGCCCCGAATCTCGTCTACAACTGCGGTGAGGGTAGCGGTTCGCATTTTTGCAAATCAAGAACAGATACGCCGAGCCATGAAGCCATAAAAGTCGCGCAGCGTACCTTCGAAGTTTTCTGGCGCTAGCGGACCCGGTGTGTAAAAGCTCGACTCGAGACCACGCTGTAGCGTTTCGAGTTTCGAGCGGTCCTCTGCATTGATTGAATCTAAGAGCGCTAGGTACTCGGCCACGTCTTCAGGATTCGCGGCCTGGCCATAACGTGTAACGCCCCATCGCAGGGCAACGCGGCCGGCCGACTGGGGCCTTACGCAGATATACATAGTCCGGTGAGCATTAGAGCTGACCACCAGGTTAGGAAACACGTTAAATACGAAGCTAAACCGAATTTCACTAGAAGTCGGCTCGGGCTGATTCGACCCACAAGCTGATCCAGGCTCCGGCAGTCCGGATCTATAGTGCAAGCGATAGGCAGAGAAATGACCGTTTCCAGCCACATATTCGCTCATCTCCGTCGGCGATCTCGGCCGGATCGTTTGCGGATGCGTGGCATTCAGGTGGTAGCCTTCCATAAAGTTCTCAGCCAAGCACTTCCAGTTGGTGCTCCATACATCCTCTCGACTGTGGTAGAGTTCACGATCTTCATGATGGTAGACGCCAATATACGACTCGAGCGGCTTAAGCGCCTCGCTAAGTGGAGCCGCCTTGCCATCCAAATTGACGAAGATGAAGCTCTGCCAGATTGTCGTGGGGATCGCCGGCAATGCGCAGCGTGCAGTATCCAGATCTTTGCAGTCCTGCATGAGGGGTGCACGCTTTAGCTTACCGCTGAGCTCGTAGCTCCATGCGTGATAGCCGCAGACGTGGATGCGCGCGTTCCCGCGACCGGTGGCAACAAGATTGCCACGATGACGGCATACATTCGCCAGTACACGGATTTCACCTTGCGAGCCGCGCTGCACCAGAAGCGGTTCACCCACCAGTTCTGTTGTAAAGTAATCGCCGTTGGCAGGCAGCTCACCGGCATGGCCGATGCAGATCCAGCTCTGGCGGAAGACCCGCTCACGTTCGAGCTCTGCAAAGCGCTCGGACGTATAGAACGCTCCCGGCATGGCGCGCGTCGTGCGCTCTTGTGGTTGAGCAAGCGTGGAAAGAGTGTCGAGCAAAATACGGTCGCTTTGTGGCAACGTATCGGAAAGTGGGAAGACGGCCTTGTGGGACATAGATAGCCTCGTTCGCGGCGAGCAGGCGATGATGACGTTTATGACGATTTAATTATAGGTAGGGATGATGTGCAAACCCTGCAAAAACTATCTTCTGTGCGCCGAAATTCGGCAGTCAAATGGGTTGCACTGAGTTCTTTCACAATCCGCCAAAGGCTAACTGGCCAAACAATGGCAAGAACTTGCCATGCCCAGCGCGCAGTTGGGCTTCGGCCTGGCGATGGCGTTCAGCTGCAACCCGCAATTCACACGAAACTATTTATTATCATTTGCGCCGACACTCTACGAAGGCGTCCATTCCACTCGAACGATCGCTTGGCCGTAACTTGTGGAAGGAGTAGGAGATCCTTCACATCGATTGGGTGACGCGCACGGACATCCACCGCCTTAGCAGGCTGTTGAAGAACTCAGCCGCGTTCGCAAACGAAGGCTGAATCTTCGCCATTGTGGATGTAGAAGTGGCCGACGAGCCTGTCTGCAGTGTCGATCATAGCCCATCCGCGACCGCAGGACGGATCGTTCTCGTCGTGAGAACTCCGCGCACGCCGATCCGTCGCGGGTGCCGTAGCGCACGTCCAGGAAGCCCTTGAGAGCCCCAAAGGCGATTTCGCCATCGGACTTGCCCTGGAAGGTGAGATGCGCCTCTTCGACAAGATCGAGGAAGTCGCTATCCCAGACGTCCATCTCGACGATGCGCCAGCGGCCTGCAAAGGCCTTGGCGAAGTCGGGCACCTTGGCCATCAGCCGGTCTCCGCGGTCAGCTTGGGCAGCCGCACCAGATTGTAGGCGGTGGCAGCGAAGGTAAGGCCCATCCGACGCGATCACGGCCACGGAAGCGGGTCTTCTCTTGCCCCGCGATCGTCTTGATCCAGCCGAATGCCTCCTCGATCCGCTTGCGGATGCGCTGGCTGACAGCATAGCCGCCGTGCCGGGTCGTTCGCCCGTCAATCGTAGAGCTGCGGCCGCTGGTGTTCTGTGCAACATGCGGCGTCACGTTCATCGAGTGCAGCTCGTTGACTAAGTCTTCCACATCGTAGGCTTTGTCGGCGCCAAGCGTGATCGCTGTCGGCCGGTCAGCACGAGGCTCGATCATGTGCAGCGCGGCCACCCGCTCGGCATATCCGTCGGCCTGCGTCAGACAGGCGTCGACCAGCAGGTCGTGGCGATTCTCCATCAGCCCGTGCCCAATGAAGCACAGCTTCGTCTCCTTGCCTTTGCCCTTGCGGTATAGCCTGGCATCGGGATCGGTGGTCGAAGCATGGGTGTCATTCGAGCGTTTCTGGCCATGGAAGTCCGCATCGGCATTGCGGCCGCCGCCTTGGGTCGGCGGCTCGTCAGAGCCATCCATCGGCTTGACACTCTTCATCGAGGCCCAGGCCTCGATCAGCGTGCCATCGACCGAGAAGTGATCACTCGATAGAAGCCTCTTCATCCTGGGCTGCGCCAGCATCGCCGCCAGGAACTTCGCCGCGATGTCGCCTTCCAGCAGCCGGTCGCGATTCTTCTAGAACACCGAATGGTCCCAGGCTGCGTCGTCGACGCCGATTCCGACGAACCAGCGGAACAGCAGGTCGTATTCCAGCCGCTCCATCAGAAGCCGCTCCGAGCGGAGCGAATAAAACGCCTGCAACAGCATCGCCCGCAGCAGCTTCTCCGGCGGGATCGACGGCCGCCCAATCGGCGAATAGAGCGCGGCAAACTCGCGCTCCAACTCTGACAGCGCCTCGTTCACAATCCTCCGGATCGCTCGCAGCGGATGATCGCGCTGCACCCGCGTCTCCAGGTCGACGTAGCTGAACAACTCGCCCGTTCGATTGTCGCCGCCGCGCACGCACCATCTCCGAATCTCGTCGGAGCCAATGAATCACGCTCGTCGGTTGGCGGCGAGTACCTTTTTCAACAGCCTGCTAGACCGAAAGAGAGCGAAGGATACTGCCGGTGTTTAGGAATTCCACTTAGGCAGCGAACCTTGCCCGGCAGATGTTACGTTTGCATAGTCCATTTCAGCTGCAATCCGGGCGAGCAGAGCTAATAGTCTACAGTGGCTCACCACGTTCCCCTTGGCGAGCCCCGCTCTTCAAGTACATCTGGGCCGATCGAAATGCAACTATCACTCTCTCTATGTCTACTGCATTGTGCGCTGCACTAACCTGCATGCGAATCCGCGCGGCTCCTTCCGGCACCACAGGGTACGAGAAGGGAACCACAAGGATGTCGCGCGCCAGCACGAAATCGGCAATTTGGACGGCGATCCCCGCGTCTCCGGTAATCACGGGTACAATAGGATGATCACTTCCCGAAACTTTAAATCCCAGATTGCTCAAGGCCCCGCGAAGCTGATGGGTGCGCGCCACGAGATTGCGCCTAAGATCGTCCCCATTCTCGGCGAGGTCAATGGCAACCAACGAAGCCTCGCAAAGTGCTGGCATCAACGAATTCGAGAAAAGGTAGGGCCTAGCACGTTGTCGCAACCATTCAACAATCTCACGGCGACCCGAGACGTACCCGCCCGATGCACCGCCAAGCGCCTTGCCCAGTGTTCCCGTAAGAATGTCGACTTGATGTTCGAGTCCGTACCGGGCTGGCGTTCCACGGCCGCCCGGACCAATAAAGCCCACAGCATGAGAATCATCGACCATGACCAGGGCGCCATAACGTTTTGCAAGATCACAGATTTCTGGCAGATTCGCAGCAATGCCATCCATGGAGAACACGCCATCGGTGACAACCAGCACGGTACGAAAATGGCGCGCTTCGCGTAATGCCCGCTCTAGTTCTTCCATGTCATTGTTGGCATACCGGAAGCGTTTTGCTTTACAGAGCCGAATTCCATCGATGATGCTCGCATGGTTCAAGCTATCGCTGATCACCGCATCTTCGGCATCGAGCAACGCCTCAAACAGGCCAGCGTTCGCATCAAAACACGATCCGAATAGAATTGTATCTTCGGTCAGCAGGTAGTCAGAAAGCCGCTTTTCAAGCGCGCGATGAACCGAGTGGGTCCCGCAAATGAAGCGCACGGACGACATTCCAAAACCATGCCGGTCGAGAGCTGTGCGCGCCGCCTGCTGCAGGGCTGGGTGATTCGACAAACCCAGATAGTTATTGGCACACATATTCAGGACCTCGCGCCCCCCCAATGAGCGCAGTTGGATGTGCGCAGACTGGGGGGAGACAATCTCCTGTTCGACCTTCAGGAGCTTGCGCCACGACAGCTCGTGAAGACCGCCATTCAACCGTTCGCAAAGCTGCTGTCGCACGGTCTTTCTCCGATTAGGCATAGACGACAGGGGTAGACCATGCCGGATCCTCGTGCTTTTGCCAATAAAGATCCGTGAGCCGCCGGGTGACGGAGCCCACCTGCCCTTTGCCGATTGCAGCATCGTCGATACGCGTTACGGGCATAATGCCGCCGGCAGTTGAGGTGATGAACGCCTCGTCAGCTCCCTTTATCTCGGCACGCGTGATATGATCCGTCACGACCGAAAGCCCAATCTCAGCGCAAAGATCCAAGACACTCTGGCGCGTGATGCCCGGCAGCACCCCAAAGGCGGGGGTTTTCAAGTCTCCATCCTTCACAAGGAATACATTGAAGCCGGGTCCCTCCGCAATGTGCCCGTTGATATCCAGGATCAGTGCGGTCTCCCCGCCCTTGTCGTAAGCGTCATAAAGACCCTTCACGAGGTCGAGCCAATGATAGTTCTTGATCGCGGGATCCACTGACTTAGGCGGTATGCGGACGGTCTCACTGATCGCCACATGCAAACCTCTTTTCAGTTGCTCCTTATTGGCGACCGACCCAAACGGGACCGCAAACGCGATGAAGCGGTTTTCCGCTTCGCGGGGATCGCGACTGAATGTCGGCGATGAACCTCGCGTGCAGATCATCTCAACGTAGGCCGATTTGTGGCCCGACAAAGCGACGCAATTGTTGAGGATCGATGTTACTTGCTCACGATCGTAGGGCAGCTTCATTCGGAGACGTTCGACACCGCGCCAAAAGCGGTCAAGATGCAGGTTCAACCGGAAGAATTTGCCGTTCCACACATGCACCGTGTCGTAGGTCGCATCTGAGTGCAGAAAGCCCCAGTCAAGGACAGAGATCTTGGCCTCGGACATCGACAGATACTGCCCGTCCATAAAAGCAACGCCGTGCGGGTAGCGCCGCCGGTCAACGTGATGCTCATCGATGGCGGGAAGCTCACTTAGCGACTGTGTCACGAGGGGAGTCATCTTCTTTCCTTACATTCCGAATACTTGGTCGGCTCATTAGAGCATTGACGAGCCATGGCCGATGACGCCACGCCGCAATAGCCTTAATCGCGATCAGCGAATGGCGGCCATCCGGTGATATCCGCCGGTGACTTGATTAGGCGCATCTAAGCCACGGGGTTTGTTATGTTAGTGAGAGGGCCATTCGATCGCACTGATTTTAGCTGCGCAAGGCGCGCTCGAACCAACTAACCTTTGCTTCTGGAAAAGAATTTCTTCAGACATACGGCTCCGTCACGGTAGGGGGCGACACGATAGCCAACAGGGTCATGATCGGGGCAAATCTTACCGGGCCTGACGAGCCGCATTCCCCTAATGTGAAGCCTGACACGCCGAAATTGTGCATTTGAAGAGAGCCGACGACGCTTTCAGACGATTTGGTGCCTGCATGGCGCGTGAAGGCGGTCTGAACCTTGTCTCCGGGCTTCAGTATCAACGTCTGCGTTATCGCGGCTTTTTGTTCGGATGTGGCGCTCGGAGATTGCTCCTGCCAATCAGAATGTGCTCTACGAGTCTGACGCCTTATCCTGGGACCACAGCAATCGCGGATGCATGACTGCTAATGGCGCACGCGTGCGCAGGCGCGCGTCGAGAGCGACATTTTGATACTAAACGCAACAACGAAAGTCGTTTACGCGGCGAGCATCGCCGCAGTTGAGACAATGGTTAAAAGAGTAACGGCCCAGAGCTCACCTATCCATCGAGCGCTCTGGGCGCGCGGCATCATGGAAGGCATGCTGCATTGACGCACTGGTTTCTAGTGGACCAACGCGTTTGCATTCTAGCTCTGTAGGCTCCGGTCGTTGCCGTGTGACCTCGTCGTGAGCCCAAGCACTATCAAGGCTCTTTTCGGCTTTAGTCTTGCCTGAACCAGTGGACGTATGAGCTTCGCGCCTCCTGTAGCAGCACGGATCTGAGAGGCCTAAGAACGCCGTGAATGAAATGTCAGGCGCGCGTAGATGAGCATTGGCTGACTGCGCGGGTCTACGTACCTGAAATGAGATAGAGGTTGCGCTTGCCGCAGACAACACGTTCAGTCGTTTCTGGGATCTAACGCCGTCTCGACAAGCTTCACCCAGTACCCGATGCCGTAAAGTAGGGCTTCGTCGTTGAAATCATATGCGGGATTGTGCAAGCCCGCCGTCGGTCCATTTTCAGCGAAAATGAAAGCGCTTAGTCGCACCTCAAGCACGTAAACGAAATCCTCTGCCCCCATGCGCGGCTTGATTTTGTCGTTTACGAAATCAGTCCCGACAAGTTGTGCGCCACCTCAGTCGCCGGGTTACTTTCCTGGGTGTGGTTGAAGGTGACAGGAACCGATCGCCGATATTTAAATTTAATATCGGCGTCAATCCCTGCGCGATGCCTGTGCGGACGCCTTGATCTGCCGTTCGGCGAAGTCCCGCAGTCTGGGTGCAAGGGTTCGGACAATGGCCGCTATTGCAACGCGATCCGGAATGATATTGTACGACTTAGCGGCATCCAACTTGGTGGATGGAAATTACGAGCGCGTCGATCGGATCGGTGTTGCGCGACACCAAGTTTGCACGCCAACAATAATCTCCGCTGCAATGACGACTGGATCGATCGTCTCATCCTGCTTTGCCGCGGGCGCCCGTCCCAATCACGACAATGTCGAAATCGTCTTGCGAGGCCACGATGGCGGCATCACAGATCCCGAACTCGCCGACCTCGATGCCCGGCGCGCTGTGCATTGCAAAACACCGGGTGATGACGAACCGATCCATAGTACCTTCCTGGACCTTAAGCCCCCCCGATGGAAGCTCAACTTCTTCGGCCGGCTAAAAGATCAATGCGACGGAGCCCTTGGAATTGCACGTACTCGCAACGTACTTCGCGGTACCTAGCAGCACGGTCGTGTGATCATCATGGTCGCGTGCGTGCATTTTTCCGGCTACTCTCGACGCCCAGGGCTTGTTGGCGCCTCTACAATCGGCAAGGCGTCCAGATCGGCCCTCAGTCCAAATGGTTGGCCGTTCTCCGCCCTCTCCCTGGATCAACGCGACAACGCCGCTTTCGGCTATCCCCGTCTCGATATGGTTAATACCGAACGAAGCCAGTTTTTCGGTTACGAACCTGACTGTGTTGTGAACCTGAAAATCAAGCTCTGGATTTTGATGGAGTAGCGGCGCCACTCCGCTGCCTCACTCTGTCGCTTCCGAAAAGCCTCGAGCTGTTCACCGCTAGTCTCCTTACCTGTCCATCGATTGGCGCATCACAAGGAAGACAAAACGCTTGTGAGCCAAACGATCGACAGACCATCCCTCTATTTACATGAGCAGCGCTCTGTAGGCGGCCGGTCTCTTGTCACGTAATGACCGGAATCGTTCGCGGAGCACGAGATGTAAGCAATTGTGCGCCAGCCTCGGTCACGACGACAACCTCTTCGTGCACCATCAACTTCGGCGAGCTGTCGAAGTACGATGGATAAGTCGTGCTTGGCTCGACGTTGATGATCATGCCTGGCTTCAGTATCGTCTTATCGTCAGGCTGAACCGATGGCAGCTCTGGCATCCACAAACCCATTGAATGCCCCATTCGTCCGATTGTGGTAGGTTTGCCGCGATTGCGGGGGCTATTTAGTACATTCGACATTGCAGTCCAAATCTCACAGATCGGAATGCCAGGCTGAACAGCTGCGATTCCCGCCTCTGTCGCTTCCCAGACAATTTGATAGGCGTCTTGCGTATGCGGATCTGGAGTTCCAAACGCAAAGTGCCGATCGAAGTCACTCCAATAGAAATCGAACAGGCAACCAGCGTCGAGAAACAACAGGTCTCCGCCAGAGAGGACTTTGTCGCTCGGTACACCGTAGGGCCGTGTATAACCTCCCCGTCCGGAAACACCCTGAATCTTGGGCGTTTTTTCCGCTCCGCGGCTAAAGCATTCGAGCTCAAAGATGCGGCATGCTTCTCGCTCCGTCATCCCGACACGCAGCCTCGCCGGCAAATTGTCGAACGCTTCCGAAACAATACCGCACACAGTACGAATTCGGCCAATCTCCGCTGGCGACTTGATCATCCTCAGGGGGGTGAAAATTGCGTCAGACGCATCAATGAATACCCGAGGTTTTATTGCCTCAGTAACGCGCAAGAAATCCCCTGCCGGCATGCCAAGCCTGCTTTCTGCCCCGAGTTCTGTCCCGATTTTGGCACGCTCCGGCAGTAGATCAACAAATGCTTTGATAAGCGTGGAGACCCCCTCGTCTTTCGGATTGGGGCTGGGCCAAGTGAAGCAATTTTTAATCCAGGTAGTCTCTTTATAGAACTCATCCATCCCCATTGGGATGATGCCGACGACATCGCCGGATGAGGGGATCAGAAGGAAACGCGGCCTTGTCGTCTGATGCGGGGTGGTGCTGATTTCACCTACAAAGTATCGCAAGTTGTGTTCGGACGTCACAAGAAGGGCATCAAAGGCAAATTGCCTCATCAACTGACGCGCTCGGTCGACCCGATTCTGGTACTCGATTTGTGGAAACGGTTCGTATGCGATCGTTTTCACGCGTACAGAATCGGAAACACTCATGGCTATTCTCCAATAGGTGCGCCACTCGTAGCGGCGCGGACAGGCGATTGCTCAGCGCATTTAACCGCAACCCTAGGATGAACTAACTGAGCTGCGATTGAAACAGGGCTTGAGCCCACATGGAATTCGACTCATCCCGGCGCGTCGGCAACCGCAATTGCTGCGCGCATTTTTCTATGAGAAAGCATCGGAATCCAAAGTTCGTCTGCAAGCAAGGGGCCGATTGCAAAGGCCTTCAAGTCTGAGAGACGATTACCAGAATAGCCGACAGTGACGCCGGACCAATGCGTCGCTTCCAAATAGGTGCGAAATTCGTTGAGGCCAGAGGCGATGTGTTCAGCTTCGATGGCGAGCAGAAGCTCTCGCGTGATCCGAGGATCGACAGGACTAAACGTGCCGGTCTCAAGATCGCCGGTCGTCTGAACAGTGAAGACTGCATTTGGCGCGTTGGCACCTTCATGCCAGTTTACGATACCGAGGATATTGGCCTCCCTGAACCGGTCATTTAAGTTGGCGCGCAGCGCGCATAATCGTTACTCACGACTTCGTCGGTTGCCACGATCGAAATCAGCATCAGATCGACCTCGGACCTCGAGCACCGGATGCCATCAATCTCCGCCGGCCTCGAAAAGCGTACACTCGCTCTTAAGAGCGAGCCGCGCCGCAGGGTTCTTCTC